>CALMMO010000189.1 GCA_937868455.1 uncultured Marmoricola sp. | reverse complement strand
GTCCTTGACCCCTATTTCTCCGCGCCCAAAATGCGCTGGCTCCGGGAGAACGTCACGACCGAAGGGGTGGTGACGACCACCGACACCTGGATCGTGCATCGCCTCTGTGGGGCCTTCGTGACCGATGCCTCCACTGCGAGTCGGTCACTGATCTTCGATCTTGACGCTGTCGGCTGGTCACCCGAACTCTTGGACCTGTTTGATCTCAGTGATGAGGCGTTGCCAGAGATCGTGGCCAGCGATGCCATTGTCGGGGTCACCGAGCTCTTCGGGGCTCCCGTGCCTGTCACGGGTCTGATCGTGGATCAACAGGCTGCGCTGTTGGCGCAAGCCTGCCTTGAAGCAGGTACGGCGAAGTGCACTTTTGGCACTGGTGCCTTTTTGCTCGCCCAACTGGACCAGGCGCCGTTGAGGTCAACCGCCGGGCTCACCACGTCAGTTGCCTGGCAACTGGGCCAACGCACCAGCTATTGCATCGACGGCCAGGTTTACACCGCAGCCTCAGCTATTCGTTGGGCCATCGAACTGGGCCTAGTCGCCTCCGCAGATCAACTCGACGCCGTGGCCGCACCCTCGAGCGAGGGGGTGGTGTGTGTTCCGGCATTTGCCGGTCTGGCAGCGCCCTGGTGGAACTCCAAAGCTACTGCTTCGATCACTGGAATGACTTTGAGTTCTGGGCGCGAGCACGTGGTGCGGGCGTTGCTCGAAGGCATCGCAGCCCAAGTCGCCGTACTCACTCAGTTGGTTGCTGCTGACCTGGGGGCGCCGATGACTCGGTTGCGTGTTGACGGGGGATTGACGCGATCTAGCACCCTGATGCAGGCGCAGGCCGACCTTGCGCAAATGCCGGTCGATGTTTATCCCTCCACGCACGCGACGCCGCTGGGTGCTGCGGCTTGTGCGCGGCTTGCTCTCTCACCTGGCCTGACGCCAGAGCAGGCTGTGGGCAACTGGGAGCCCCATCGAACCTATGTCCCACAGTGGTCGCCCGACCAAGCCGAGGAGTTCTTGGCGCTCTGGCATCAGGCTGCGGCAGCTCATGGCTGAGGCGGCCCGGCGTGTAGATGTGGCCGTGATCGGTGCCGGCATCGTCGGCTCGGCCATCGCCCGCGAACTCGCCGCCACTTCGCTGTCGGTGGCTCTCATTGAGGCGAAGTCAGACGTGGGCGATGGCACCAGCAAGGCCAACACCGCGATCTTGCACACCGGCTTTGATAGCAAACCCGGCACCTTGGAATCGCGGCTAGTGGCGCGAGGCTACGTGTTGCTCAGTGAGTACGCCGCAGCAACCGGAATCCCCATCGAACGCACCGGCGCTGTGCTGGTGGCCTGGACCCAAGAAGAGCTCAATGCGCTCCCCGGATTGCAGGAGACCGCGCAGCGCAACGGCTATCAGCACTGCAAACTCGTTGATGCCCACGAGGTTTACACACTCGTGCCAGACCTAGGGCCGGGGGTGCTCGGCGGGCTCTTGGTGCCCGATGAGTCGATCACTTGCACGTGGACCACAAACCTTGCCTTAGCGACTGAGGCAGTGCAGCGCGGAGCGCAACTCATGCTCGATTGCCCGGTCACCGGCATCTCGGTTGGCGCCCGGGGGACCGAGTTGCACACCGCCAAGGGCACAATCGAGGCTCGCTGGGTCATCAACGCAGCCGGGCTTGGGGCCGACCACATCGATCGCCTCTTTGGCATGGATCGCTTCAACGTCACGCCGAGGCGCGGGCAGTTGCTGGTCTTCGACAAACTTGCTCGCCCCAAGGCGCCACTCATCGTCTTGCCAGTGCCCTCATCGCTGGGTAAGGGGGTGCTGATCAGCCCCACGATCTACGGCAATGTGATGCTCGGGCCGACCGCTGAGGACCTCACTGACCGCACAGCCACCGAGACGACTGAAGCGGGATTTGAGTTCCTGGTTGCCAAGGGCGCGAGGTTGATGCCGACGCTTCTTGATGAGGAGGTGACGGCGTCGTACTCAGGGCTGCGCGCGGCGATTGAAAGCAACGACTACCTCATCAGCGTGGAGGACGACCTCAGATACGTGCTGGTCGGCGGCATCCGCTCGACTGGTCTGACTGCCGGGATGGCAATCGCTGAGCACGTGATGGGCCTGCTCGCTGACACCGAACTCGATCTGGAGCAAAGGGCAGATCTGCCAGCCCCGCCGCAGATGCCTAACCTCGGTGAGGCGTATCTGCGCCCCTATCAAGATGCTGAGCAGATCGCCGCTGATGCTGACTATGGCCGCATCGTCTGCTTCTGTGAGCGGGTGACGTACGGCGAAGTCCGCGATGCGTTTGCTTCCACCATCGCCCCGCGGGATCTCGATGGTTTACGGCGACGCACCCGCGTCATGAACGGTCGCTGCCAAGGGTTCTTTTGTGGAGCCCAAATCCAACAGCTGCTTGCCGACCGGGGTGAGGGCTGATGAGTGCTGTGGAACAGGTGGCCGTGGCCATTGTGGGCGGTGGCCCATCAGGGTTGACCGCGGCCGCCAACCTGGCTCAAGCAGTCGACGGCCCGGTGCTCGTGCTCGAACGCGAACGACACACCGGTGGCATCCCTCGCCACAGTGACCACCCGGGCTTTGGCATCCGTGACCTCCATCGATTTGTATCCGGCCCTGCGTATGCTCGCCGACTCACCGAGGCCGCAGTGGTGGCCGGGGCGGTGTTGGAGACCGAGGCCCAGGTGACTGGGTGGGATGGGGAGCGGCGACTGCTGGTCACATCGCCTCGGGGTCGACGGATCGTGGAGGCAGGCGCCGTCGTACTCGCCACTGGGGCGCGTGAGCGGCCACGCCCGGCCAGACGGATCCCAGGGGACCGGCCTGAGGGCGTTTACACCACCGGGCAACTGCAGAATCTGGTGCACCTGCATCACGCCAGCGTGGGCACCAAGGCGGTCGTCGTCGGTGCGGAGTTGGTCAGTTGGTCGGCGGTGATGACCCTGCGCGAGGCCGGATGTTCGACCGTGGCGATGTTGACGCCGTACGCACGATCAGAGGCTTACCGCGCTTTCGTGGGTGTGGGCAAGGCCGTGTTGCGCACTCCGGTGCTCGCTCGGCACCGACTCGTGCACATCAATGGCCGTGCCCGAGTCGAATCGGTGGTCGTCGAGAATCTCGACACGGGGCTGCGCTCCACCATCGCCTGCGATGCGGTGGTGACCACTGGTGATTGGATCCCCGACCACGAACTCGCCCGGATAGCTGGACTTTCGATGGACGCCGGCACCCTCGGTCCGGTGGTGGATGGATCGCTACGCACCAGTCGAAGTGGAGTGTTCGCGATCGGCAACCTGGTGCACCCGGTCGACACCGCTGACGTTGCCGCGCTGGATGGACGGCATGTGGTGTCGAGCGTTGTTGAGTACCTCGGCGGAGGTGCCACGAGCGCAGAGTCGCAGATTTCCGTGTGCGCCGGTGAGCCGTTTGCCTGGGTGAGCCCGCAGCGGATGGCGCCTGGTGAACCGACCGCCCGTGGACACATCTTGTTGTGGGCCTCGGACTTCAATGACCGCCCAGTTGTGCAGGCGTGGCAGCGAGACAAGTTGATCGGTGAACGCCGCGCGCTTCGCAGTGTGGCGCCTGGCCGGGTCTTCCGGGTGCCGCGCAGTCTGGTCGACGGAGCCGTCGTGGGTGATGGTCCGGTGACGATCACGTTGGCCTAGCCTCCCTGACTCTGCTCCGTTCATCCGGGGATGCCAGTTGGTCGTCCGGACAGCGATGTTGCTTGGCTCAGGGGTCGGTTGCTTTGCCCGGATGTTTGTCGCTTTGCGGGGGAGATCTCCCCCGCAAAGCGTCAAAGTCACAGGTTTACTTGTGACTTTTCCAGCGTTTAGCTGGGCCGCAACAGCACCTTGCCACGAGGGCTGCCATCACCGTTGCGGAGCACATCGATGGCTTGTTTCCACTGCTCAAGTGGGAACTGGTGGGTGACCAAGAACCCGAGGTCGAGGCGTCCGGAGTTCATCAGGTCGACGACGCGACGCCAGGCGGTGCGGGTGTAGCTGAAGCTGGCGATGACGGTGAGGTCTGCGTTGACGAGTTCGTCGAAGGCAACCGGCAAGGTCGCGTCTGCGCCCGCTAGGCCTAGCAGTACCACGGTGGCGCCGCGTTTGGCTGAGCTCAATGCGGTATTCACTGCAGCGGGTGCTCCGGCTGCTTCGATGACGAGGTCGTAGGTTTCCTCAGATGGCGCGGTGAGGAAGTGATCCACGCCAGCAGCTTCGGCTAGACCGGCTTGTTCGGCTCGTAGGCCTGCCAAGGTCACGCTGGCCG
>CALMMO010000188.1 GCA_937868455.1 uncultured Marmoricola sp. | reverse complement strand
TCTATTCCACCTCCCTTGGCCCGACGACAACCCACCAATTCGCCGTGGTCACCCCCGGTGGCGGGCAGGCCGCGTCGCAGAAGTTGCGTCGCGCCAACCTGCTCGCCTGTGGCATCGGCTTGCCGTTAGACCCAGTCGAAGGCGACACCAACGGCCTGCGCCTAGGCACCCCCGAAATCACCCGCTTGGGCATGCAACCCGAACACATGCCAGCGCTCGCGGACTTCATCGTGCGCGGGCTGGGCGACAACCCCGAGTCTGTAGCCCCCGAGGTCACCGCATGGCGGCGACAGTTCAGCGGGGTTCACTACATCGCCTAGATGTTGCGATGGATCAGCTTCGGACACACACCAGTCAGCGGACACGTAGCGCACTCGGGGTTGGACGAGTGACACCACCCGCGGCCGATTTGCCATGTGGGTAGATCGAGCCAGCCCGGACGGCTTGGGTGCAATTCGCGAGCAGCTCGTTTTACGACGTTGATGTCGTCGCGATCGACGATGCCGGTGCGAAGGAAAACTCGTCGAACGTGCACGTCGTAGGCAACGTTTGTGCTTTCCAACCCAATCAGGGGCACCCCTAGCCGTGAACAGAGTATTTCCACGGCCATGGCGGACTTCTTTGGGCCGATCTTCGTGAATCGAAGTAGGCGAGCTTCAACCTGGGCTGCTGATGAACCGGGGGCCCATATGCGCGCGGCGTCCCCTCCATACTCCTCACACACGAGTCGAGCGCCATCGGTGATCGCATCGGCCATCACACCGACGAACCTATGCAGCGCAGGCGGACCCTGGACTGCAGCCTGGACGGCGGTGTGCTGTTTGGCCATGCGGCATGGGTCGAGGTGGCCCAAACGCCTTAAAAGTTCTGACGGTCCCTGCCAGGCTCGCTCGGCGGGTATGCCCTCGTCGAGAATCACGCTGATTAGGAATGCCCACGGGTTTGTTGTCAGCACCTGAAGGGCTTCAGGTGAGATCGCTGATCCAAAATAGGGGTCGCCGTCCACTTCGCTTCGTGCGCGGAAGTCAAGAATGGTTGACGCGATGCGCGCTCCATCAACGACTTCGTGACCGTGAGCTTTGGGAGCCGACCACTGCTGTTCGTCTGCGGGGTCTGCGAGGTAGACACCCGAGGCGTGCTGGGAGAGCCAAGCAAGCTGCTCACCTTGGCGCAGGTTGGCTAGCGGTTCATGGATCTTTGCTCCTGCTCGGGACAGGTACGGTCTGATCGCATCGGCGTATGCGCCGGGTGCTAATACGAGGATGTCCTTCTGGGTGAGGTCTCCCATGCTCTCCGTGAGCTTGCAGACCGACCACGCTCCCCAGGCATCTCGATATGCGGCAGGCATGTTGGCGAGATAGGTGTCATACGGCTCAAGGAGTTGGTGTGGCTGCACAAGCCCATGCTCTGCCGAGAGGATGAACCAACTGTTTCCAAGTCTCTGTGCAGAGGCACGCCGAAGTGCGAAACCCGGCGATGTGTAGAGATCTTCGGCCGCGTAGGCGGTCAGCTGTTTCGCTTTGCCACAGCCAACAAGTACGACGTCATATTGAGATGGAGTCTCGACACGACTGCTGAGTTCTGATCGGGCGGGTGGCTTTACGAGTGGGGTTGTTAGGGGGCGCGCGTCTCGCACAAATCGTCGGTATTTACCGCGTGAGATCCGAGTCACTAGCGGTGTTCGGTAAGCGAAAGTCCCTCGGCTTTCGACGGGCGCATTCGAGGTCGCGAACTGAATGTGCGCGCTGATGGTGGCCTCATGGGCGTCGGGATAGTTGAAGGCGAACCATCGCAAGATCTCGCGCCGACCAAATGGCTCGCGCAGGTCATCAACGCACTCCTCAAGCATCTCCCAGACCGTCTTACGCACCGGGTTTCGGTGCCGATGCCTCTCCAGACCTCCACGCGGCGAGCACAAACCACAGGGGCGGATGACTCCCATCACCGCG
>CALMMO010000187.1 GCA_937868455.1 uncultured Marmoricola sp. | reverse complement strand
TCGGAGCCACGCTGGGCGTCAGTGCCTTGGTGTTCAACGAGATCTTCGACTTCCCAGGAGTCGACCCCTCGACCCCCCTCATCGGCTTCGTGTTCTTGGTGGCCCTGGGCATCGACTACTCGATCTTCTTGATGACCCGAGTGCGCGAGGAATCCATCAGACAAGGCACCCATCCAGGCATCTTGAAGGGGCTCTCGATCACCGGAGGGGTCATTACCTCCGCGGGTGTCGTCCTGGCCGCCACCTTCGCGGCCCTTGGCGTGCTCCCGATCTTGTTCCTTGCTCAGATCGCCTTCATCGTGGCCTTTGGCGTGTTGCTCGATGCCCTCATTGTGCGTTCACTGCTCGTGCCTGCGTTGTCCTACGACGTGGGCAAGGCGATCTGGTGGCCGAGCAAACTCAGCCGCGAGGGTGACCATGCGGATGCGGAGACGGAAAAGATGCTTGCGGGGGGTAAAAGTCACAAGTAAACCTGTGACTTTGTCGCCTTGCGGGGAGGATCTCCCCCGCAAAGCGCCAAACTTCCGGGCAAAGCACCAGCCGATTTAGGCGGGTTCGAACTCGCTCAACTCGAACTTCGAGGTGCGCTCTTGGAACTCCCGCACCTGGCCTGGCCAGTTGGTGGTGATCTTGCCGTTGGCCTCGCGGTACCAGTTGTCGCACCTCACCCACACCGAGGCACCAAGGCGCTCCTGCATCTCGTGCTCCCACTCGTCCGCGACCTCACGTCGCACGGCGAGTGGGCGGCCAGCGCCGGTAATGGCAGTGACAGCACCGACGATGAAGCGGGTTTGGGCTTCCTCCATCGCCACGATCGAGGAGCCGCCCAAGTTGGTGTAGGGGCCATAGATGATGAAGAAGTTCGGGAAACCGGGCACGTTGATGCCCAGGTGGGCAGACGCCCCGTCGGCCCATTCGTCGGCCAGTGAGTGCCCATTGGCAATCACTTCGATGCCGTCGAGGAACGAAGTGGCCTTGAAGCCAGTGCCCCACACGATTACGTCGGCCTCATGCAGCTCCCCATCACTGGTGCGCACGCCATTGGCTTCGATGCCAGTGATCGGCGTCGTACACAAGTCCACGTTGGGCTGAGCCATCGTCTTGAACCACTCATTGGTGAACAGCAAACGCTTGCAGCCGAACGGATAGTCGGGGGTCAGTTTGGCGCGAAGCGCCGGATCTTTGACGTCCTTGCGCAGGGTCGCGTTGAAAATGCCTTTAAGCACCTTCACCCCCACCGAGTTCGCGATCAGAATGTGGTTCACCAACTCGGTGATGTTGAAGATCGTGCCGCGCTCGACCTTCGCCATCGGCGCCAAGGCGTCGATGAGCAGGCGGTGAAGGGGTCCGTTCTTCCCGTCAGGTTTGGGCAGGATGTACGCCGCATGCCGCTGGAAGACCGTGACCTTGGCGACCTCAGGCTGGATGGCCGGCACGAACTGGATCGCAGAGGCACCAGACCCGATCACCGCGACCTTCTTGCCCGCCAACGGCACATCGTGGCGCCAATTGGCTGAGTGCCACGAGGGGCCGGTGAATGCTTCGGCGCCTGGGATCGCGGGGATGCTGGGCGCAGAAAGTTGACCCACTGCCGGCACCACGACGTCGGCAACCACATCGCCTTGATTGGTCGAGACGGTCCACTTGCCATCAGCCCATTCGCATTTGGTGACTTCAGTGGAGAAGCGGATGGCGTCGTACACCCCAAAGTCCTTGGCGGTCTCGCGGATGTAGTCGAGGATCTCGGCTTGAGGCGAGTAACGCCGACCCCACTTCTTGTTGCGAGCAAAGGACCATGAATAGAGCGCGGAGGGGATGTCGCACGCCGCACCGGGGTAGGTGTTCTCGCGCCAGACTCCGCCAACATCAACACCCTTTTCCACGATGGTGATGTCAGTGAATCCCGCACGCTTGAGTTCGATGGCCGCACCGATGCCGCCGAATCCGGCCCCGATAATGAGGATGGATGTCACGTGTTCCCCTTAGTCTGCTGATGTCTTCGTGAGGATCCTGGCACGGCTAACGCACCGATGAGATGGGTAGTGATGAAACTCTCGACAATGCTGATGTACGACGGCAATCCACGAGCAGCAGCCGACTCGATCGCGGCACTGGAGAACGCCGGACTCGACACGGTCTGGGTCGCGGAGGCCTATGGCTTCGACTCCCCCACGCTGATGGGATATCTCGCGGCCAAGACCTCTCGGGTCGAGATCGGTTCGGCGATCCTCAACGTCTATTCGCGCACCCCCGGCTTGTTGGCCCAGACCGCCGCGGGGCTCGACAACGTCTCCGGAGGCCGAGCGATCCTGGGTTTGGGTGCCAGTGGGCCGCAGGTGATCGAGGGTTTCCATGGCGTGCCCTATGACCGTCCGCTGACTCGCACCAAGGAAGTCATCGATGTGGTGCGGGCGGCGCTACGCCGCGAGCGCTTGGAGTACTCAGGCAAGACCATCACCCTGCCACTGCCACAAGACCAGGGCACTGGGCTGAGCAAGCCCCTCCAACTGCTCACCAAACCTGAGCGCCGCAGCATCCCGATCTACATCGCGGCACTGGGCGAGAA
>CALMMO010000186.1 GCA_937868455.1 uncultured Marmoricola sp. | reverse complement strand
GCCCTGAACACTGACGGTGCATCCGACTGCTTCGAGGTGAGCCACCGCGAGTTCAGACGAGATCGGCATGCCGCTGACCCGTGCGGGCAACGTGGTGTCAAAGTCGATGGTGGCGGGCGCAGGAAGCTGCCCGACCAGCGTGCACCCCGGGTCGATGGTGCCCCCTCCGTGTGCCACCAGGAGTTCAGCCACGCGATCGGCGGCCCGAGGCGGCAAGGTTGGGTCAACGCCGCGCTCAAAGCGCTTGGCAGCCTCTGAAGGCAACTTGTGGCGTCGTGAGGTGCGGAAGATCGACACCGGTTCCCAGTGCGCCGCCTCAATGACGATGTTGGTGGTCGTGGGACCGAGTTCGGTCGTCTCACCACCCATCACCGCAGCCAGACCGATCGGCCCAGTGTCATCGGTGATCAGCAGATCTTCTGGGTGCAGCGTTCGACGTACTCCATCGAGGGTGGTCAGGTGCTCGCCTGCCTTGGCGCGACGTACGACGATTGGCCCCGCCAACTTGTCGCGGTCGAATCCGTGAATCGGCTGGCCAAACTCCAACATCACGTAGTTGGTGACGTCGATGGCTAGCCCGAGGGACCTCATGCCGCACTGTTCGAGACGACGCTTCATCCATTGCGGCGTCGGTGCGGCCGGGTTGAACCCTGAGACGGTGCGTGCAGCAAAGACCGGGCAGCCCACCTGGTCTTCCACCACAATCGGGTAGCCCTGGTCATCGGGGGCTGGCACGTCACGCTCGGTGGGGTCGACAAACGGAACCCCAAAGCCCAACGCGGCGTCACGGGCAATGCCTCGTAGCGAGAGCGCATAGGCCCGATCGGGGTTGATCTCGAACTCGATGACCTCGTCATTGAGGCCAAGCAACTCAAAGGCATCTTGGCCTGGCTCACCCACGTCAGCAGGCAACACGATGATGCCGTCATGGTCATCACCGAGGCCAAGCTCACGTGCAGAGCAGATCATTCCGGACGAGACATGGCCGTAGGTCTTGCGAGCCGAAATCGCAAAGTTGCCCGGCAAAACCCCACCGGGGAGGATCACCACGACCAGATCGCCTGGCTTGAAGTTGTGAGCGCCGCACACGATGCCTTGCGGTTCACCGCTGCCGTTAGCAGCGCCCACATCGACGGTGC
>CALMMO010000185.1 GCA_937868455.1 uncultured Marmoricola sp. | reverse complement strand
ACAGGTTTACTTGTGACTTTGGCGCTTTGCCCGGGAGATCTCCCCCGCAAAGCGCACAACTGCCACGCAAAGCTAGCTGACTTTGCCCGCTCCCCTGCGCCAGCGGATGCCAGCCTCCAGGAAGTCATCGATCTCGCCATCGAGCACTGACTGTGGGTTGCCCGACTCTTGGCCGGTGCGTAGGTCCTTGACCAGTTGGTAGGGGTTGAGCACGTAGTTGCGCATCTGGTCACCCCAGCTTGCCGCCACGTCTCCACGCAACTCATCGAGGTGGGCCTTCTCCTCGGCCTTCTTCAACGCAAGGAGTTTGGCCTTCAAGATCACCATCGCGCTGGCCTTGTTTTGTAGCTGCGACTTCTCGTTTTGGCAGCTCACCACAGTGCCGGTCGGGATGTGAGTCAATCGCACTGCAGAGTCGGTGGTGTTGACCGACTGGCCACCCGGTCCGCTGGATCGGTAAACATCGACGCGCACTTCTTCTTCAGGGATATCGACTTCATCAGTCTGCTCAAGCACCGGCACGACCTCGACCGCAGCGAAACTGGTTTGGCGACGGCCTTGGTTGTCGAAGGGGCTGATGCGCACCAACCGGTGAGTGCCTGCCTCCACGCTCAAGGTGCCGTAGGTGTAAGGCCCGCGCACCGAGAAGGTCGCCGACTTCAACCCCGCCTCTTCGGCATAGGAGGTGTCATAGACCTCGACTGGGTACTTGTTGCGCTCAGCCCATCTGATGTACATCCGCATCAGCATCTCGGCGAAGTCTGCGGCATCAACCCCGCCCGCACCTGAGCGAATCGTGATCAGGGCTTCGCGGTCGTCGTACTCACCACTGAGCAGGGTGCGGACCTCGAGTTGTTCAACAGATTTTTGCAGTCGAACGAGTTCGGCGTCTGCCTCGGTGATCGAGTCGGCGTCGCCTTCTTCGTTGGCCAATTCAACGAGTACGTCGAGGTCGTCAATGCGCGACTTCAAACTGTTGAGTCGCTCCAACTCACCCTGAAGGACGCTGAGTCGACCAGTGACCCGCTGGGCATTGGCTTGGTCATCCCACAAGTCGGGGGCAGCAACCTGCTCACCGAGCGTGGCGATCTCAGCATCCATGGCCGGCACGTCGAGCACCTTCTCGACCGATGTCATGGTCGCCTGAAGTTGCTTGATTGCTGCATCGAAGTCGGTAGCCACAAGCCGGTACGTTACTTGGTCTGGTCGGCACCAGTCGTATCGAGCAGACGGGGTGCAGCACCGAGAGGTTGGGACACGTTAGGAAAGTCCTCCGAGCCACCGACCAGTTTCGTGACGCCCCCTAGTCGTACTTGTTGCCACCGTTCTTGGACCAGTGCAACCTCAACCCAGTCGGAGCGGGAGGCAGGGGCGCACCCTTGCCAGGGAAGAACCTCACGGTGTTGGCCACCGTAATCGCGGGAAGGCTCGTTGCCGGCTCGGTCTTGAGGCTGACGCCAGAGGTCAAACTCCTCACCTTCACCATCGGGGAAGACGGCGTCGCGATCGTCAACGAGCGAGCACCGCTCATGACTTGTTCGATGAATTCAGCGGTGATCTGCGCTGCTGCAGTCTGCATGTCGGCAGGCTTGGCCAATCGGGCCTTCGTGCAGGCTCGGGGGTTCGGCGTCGGCCTGGTCATGCCTATCGTCGTGTCACCGCCACCTTGAAGCAGGCCGAGGTGGGTGGTGCCGGCCAAGGAGGCGTGCACGGTGGGCACGCGCGGGTTTGCTTTGGCGTAGTCAGCAGCCAATCGCCTAGGTTCGCGATCTCCCGACACTTGTTCGTCGCACACGCCGCCCACCACCATCACGCCTGCCAAGGCTGCGGAGTTGGTGAGGTCGGTGTCGCCTGCCCGGGCTGGCTCCAGCGCAACGGCAACCTTGGCTGCAGGGAAATCCTTGGTCAATTGCGGTTCGAGCACATACATACCTCCACTGGAATGCCCCACAAACGCCAGCGATCCCATATCGACTGCCCCCTTGAGCGCCCCCGCGAATGGGAGCGAATGGGAGATGCCCTTGTTGAGATCGGCCAGCAGCGCAAGGTGAGCTTTCACGATCGAGGTTGTGACAGGGCCTTGACTTCCCTCGGCGCCGCTCCACAAGGCGTCTTTGGCGTGTACGTCGGGCGCAACCACCACGAACCCTCGGTTGGCAAGTTCTTTAACCAAGGTGGCGAAGGAAGCACTGGCTCGCACGTAGTCAGGTCCATAGGCAAGGGCGTCGTCGGAGGCATTGGACTCAGGACCGCACACGTCAGGCTCTTTGGTGGTCGAGACATCGCGGGTGAAGAGTTTGTTCGAGCCCAGGGTGATGCAGGGGTAGTACGACCCGTGGACCACAACCACAACGGGGTGTGGCCCTGGTGTCGCAGGGATGCCGATCGTGCCATTGAACTTGGTATAGGTCTGTGACCCCGCGCCCGCATCAACCATGCCGGCAGCGAATGTGTAGCCCTCGACCTGCGGCGACGTGGGTGTCGGCTTCGCGGCGGAGTTCAGAGCGCACCCCGCCAATGTCGAAGCCGCGACCAGCGCGACCAATGCCCTGCGCATCTTCATCATCTCTTCCTTCCAGCCAACGTCGCTGCACTGTGCAGCAGGGCCTCCGCAGGCCCCCTGCGACCAGTCGCCCAGGCCGCCACCATGACCACGCTTGGAATGGCGACCCACATGGCCAGCGTGACCAACTGGCGCCAACCTGTCGGGGTGTCGATCCCGATTTCGATGGAGAACGGGTAGGTGTGGAAGGCAGTCAACCAGAACGCGTGGAAGAGGTAGAAGGTCAATGACCACGTGCCCAGCAGCGCCATCGGCCGAGTGGCCCGTGGCCAGTGCCTCGCGGCAAACAGCGCCAAACCAAGCACACAGCTAGCCACGGACATGCCGTAGAGCAGGCAGGCGGTGGTGCCGCTGTGACCAGCCGTGTCAGTGAGCATGCTGACGTAGATGTTGTTGGGGAACGCATTGGTGAGCATCGAGGCGAAGATCGGCACAGTCACGATGCCAGCCAGCCCGCCTAGGGCCAGCACCCTGGCAGTGGTCGGTGAGGAGAGTTTGGTGCGGCCCAGCGCCATACCAAACAAGAAGAGCGCAATCTCGGGCCACAACGGATAGGTGCCGTTGAAGATGGTCTGGGCTGGCTGCATCGCCATGTTGTCCCAGAAGGTCGAGATCAGGTTGTGCCAATAGTCAGGGCGCGCGGTGTAGTCGATGCCCGAGCTGCCACTGCTTGAACTTGCGTTCATCACCGTGCCATAAATCGAGGCCATCCAGCCCCGCTGGGTCGCGAAGAGCAGCGTCGCAGGTCCCAGCAGTGCCATCGCAGCCGAGGCCGCCAACAAAGTACGGCGCCGCAACGTGAGCAGCAGTGGGCTTAGCAAGAAGTAGGCGCCGTAGACCGACAGGATCTGCACAATCGCCATTCCGGCGGCCTGCATCGCGACGCCGATCACCATCAGGATCAAACCCCTGATGACCAACTGCTTGCGCAAACGCCAACGCTCACTCACCGTGGTCGCGCGCATGGCCATCATGCCCACCATGAGCCCGGCCAAGATGACGAAGGTCGCCTGCGCGCGCCCTGACACCAACTCGTGGAGCGGGGCAAGGAACTCCCACGACAGCGCATGTGGCACCGCTTCGACGACAGCGTCAGCAGATGGGTTCGACCCAGACGAGCTGCCACTTCCACCTTGCGGCAGCACCGTGTGCGCGATCAACATGCCGATCATTGCGACCGCACGTGCGATGTCGATGCCTGCGACGCGGGACTTCGTGGCGCCTGGTTTGCGGATCTTGAGTCGCTCCAGCAGATGCGGAGAGGACGCGGGAAGTTGAGGCTGGATCTGGGTTCGGTCGATCACGACGGTGGCGGTCATGTCGCGTCCTTGAAGGGTCGTAGGTGCAGGTGCCAACCAGTCTTGTGAGCGGACCCCTATTTCGGATCGCCCAGGTGACCGAACCTGCCTAAGCGCCATCAGCCAAAAGGTTGAGTCATTGCACGAGCAAGAGCGATTCGGCCTCGGCAGTCACGACGGGCCGACTCACCACACCCGGCACCGGAATCGGCAGGTTGATCGGGGCGCTCAACCGCACCCGCACGACATTTCCATCCGCCGAGATCTGCGCTCGCAGCCCGGGATAACTGGCTTGGGCACCCGACTGAGCCAAATAGCTCTGGGCATAGTCGGCGGCAGCCCTAGCGTCGATCCGGGCCTCTCTATCTAGACCCTGGGTGTAGATGTACTCGCTCTTGATGCCCTCGGTCGCCGCCAGCGCGGCCGAGTCGGCAATGGAGTTCAGCGCGGCCCGCTGCAAGAACGCGGCGCTGGCATCGACGACGGCACCGATCAGCACGATCAAGATCGCAAAGAACCCGACGATCAGCACACTGACCTGGCCGTTGTCATCGCGTTTCATGGGCGGTCATTTCGGTAGGTCCCATATGGCGAGGTGTGCACTGCGGACACCGCGATGCGTGGCGTATGACGCCCCAAGATGATTGGGAAGAGGGGCAGCGCCACCGATGACCTGACCTCGATTGAGACCACCGATCCTGGGGCCAAACAATTCGTTGGCGAGGGTGAACAGGTCACTTCAAGGCCCAACGGTGCACCGGCAAGGCCTTGATCCTCAAAGGCAAGTCGGGCAGCGGATTGAGCCCGGGGCCGAGCAGCCGCTTCCGACGGTGAGGTCACGAATGCTCGACCAGCTGAGCGTGCCGCGGTTGATGCGGCATAGGCAGCACGTTGCACTTCGAAGACGCCCAGCACGACGTACACCAACGGGATGAGCAACAGCACCGCTAACCAGACGAACTCGACGATCGCGGTGCCCGAGTCATCGCGAGCGCGGCTCACGGTGCCGCCTCCTTGACCGCGTGGCCATAGACATTGAGGCGGATCGCAGGGCCCCACAAGCCGAGCGGTGGCACATCGGCAACAACATGCACCTCAATCTCATCGACCCCAGACACCACCCGCTGAGTGCCGGTGACAGCCGAGGCGAATCGATCGGCGATCGAGGCGGTGATTTGGGTGCGCGTCTTTGCCGCGGCATCGAGGGGTGAGCGATCGATTGCGGCGCCGTACCTGGCGCCCTCGGTGGCGGCAGCCGTCAACGTGTTGCGCACATGGAGCACCAAGGCGACCTGGATGATGCCCAACACGAGCGGCACCAACACCATGCTCACCAAGACGAAATCGACGACCGCGGCGCCGTGGTCGTCGCGAGAGTGTGGCTTCATCCACCCACAGATGAGAGTGCCTGTTGGAGCAACTGGGTTAGGGCAGGCCCGGCCACTGCCCACAATGCGGCGACCAAACCAGCCGTCATCACTGTGATCAGCACCCATCCGGGCACGTCGCCGCGATCATCGCGTTTGCGCATCCACTTCACCTTTCTCATGGCGCCACCAAATGAAGTCCTGCAAGTCCTGGATAGAAAGCGAAGACGATGGTCAGCGGCAACAGCAAGAAGACAACTGGCACCATCATCGCCACCTCTTTGCGCGCACCGGTTTCAATCAGGGCGCGTCGGGTTGCCTCGCGTACGTCGCTCGCTTGCGCGTGCAGGACATCGGCCAACGGCGTGCCACGCTCAACGGCGACTGCGACTCCCTCGGCAAATCGCGCCACGATCGGCAACCCCGTGCGAGCCGCGAGGTTGTCGAAGGCCTTGGTGACAGCCGTTCCGGTGCGTACGTCGGCCAACACCCTCACCAGTTCGCCGGAGAACTCCCCGTGACTTCGCTGTGTGACGCGTTCAAGTGCGGCAATGATGCTCTCTCCTGCCGCAACTGAAAGGGCCAGTAACTCAGCCAAGATCGGGAACTCCGCGAGCATCTGGCGCTCGCGGGCGTTCACCTGAGCGGTGAGTCGGTTTTCGCGCAGCATCACCCCGGCTAGGCCGGCCGCACCACATCCCAATGCCAACGGCAGTGCCCGAGAAGGGTTTGTCAGCGACCACCACACTGTGGGCACTGCAGCGACGGCGAACCCGATCAACCCCCATAGCGCCTGCTGCACCCGGAAGTCGTGGACGCTCAGATCAAGGTTGGCTCGCTCGAGCCTGCGGCGAATCGAGGCCGAACCTCCCAGCACCTTGTCGAGCCAGCGCGCCACGGAAGCTAGCGGCGCGGCAAACAACGGCGGCGCCGAGGAGGATAGACCGCTGAGCCGTGAGGCAGCCGGCAGATCTCGTAGATATGGCAGCACTCGAACATCGAGGGCTGGCTTGCGGGCTGCCAACGCGGCAGCGATCAATATGACGACTCCGACCCCGAACCCGGCCCCGACCACGACACCCCACGCAGTCGAGGTCACGACAAGATCCGTTCGTCGACCGGCAATCTGCCAATGCGCAACATCAGCCGATAGGCAATCACGCAGATGCCGGCACCCGCCACCAAAATCAAGGTGCCCACAGGTGAGGAGTAGCGACTAATCACGTCTGGCTGGAAGCTCAACATCAACAGCACGAGCCAGGGTGCTGCCACGGCAAGTCGGGCGCCATTGACCGTCCACGACTGTCGCGCCTCCAACTCAGATCGCGTGTGTTGGTCCTCGCGCAGATGCACCGAGAGCGAGCGTAAGAGTCGACCTAACTCTCCGCCGCCGACGTCGCGGGCCACCCGGATGCCCTCGACCACTCGATCGCCGACGGGGTCGGCCAAGCGCTGCTTGAGGGCGTCGAGTGACTCTCCAAACCGGCCGGTGGCCTGATAGTCAATGGCGAAGGCAGCGAACGCGGGGCGCAGCGGCTCGGGGCCGCGTGTAGCAAGTCCGATCAACGCTTCGGGAAGGGAAAGTCCAGCCCGTACGGCGCTCGTGAGGTTGTCGACCGCCTCCGGCCAGACTTCGGCATGCTCCCTGCGACGCTGTCGTTCGCGCCCGTGCACCAGGGCAACTGGAAGGTAGGACGCAAGGCCGGCAAACACCACGGCAACGCTTGCAGTGCGCGAGATGAGAAACACCGCCAAGCCGGCCACAAGTGCCGCTGCGAGCGAAAGGCCCACCAGCGAACCCCTGGACACCTCGGACTGCTTTGGCCGCCGCACCTTCGGCTGGGTTGGCACAGCAAACGCCGACCAAATCAGCAGCAGCCCAAGGCCAAGCGAAAGGCCAATCACGACATCCACTAGTCGTCCCCGCTCAAGATCGCCGCGACGTCGATGCCAGCGCGCTCGAACTGGTCGAGTCGAGGTGCACTGCCGTGCAGACGCCGCAGGCCAGCGCTGGTGCGGTGGAAGATGGGTTCGGTTTCGATGATGTCGTTCTCGACTCGTCCGGGGACCGCCACGATCTCGTTGACGCGACGTACTCCCTGCGCATCCATGCCCAGATGCACCACCAGATCGGTGGCGGCGGCAACGGTTGGCACCACGAACCGCGAAGAGATGTTCTCCCCCGCCAACAGCGGGAGCGTGCAGAGTTTCACCAATGCCTCACGGGCACTGTTGGCGTGCACCGTCGCCATGCCGGGCAGCCCAGAGTTGAGGGCGAGCAGCAGGTCCAACGCCTCGGCACTGCGCACCTCACCCACAATGATGCGAGTCGGGCGCATCCGCAGGGCCTCGCGCACCAGGTCGCGCAAGGTCACCGTGCCAGTCCCTTCGAGCCCTTGCTGACGAGTTTGCATAGGCACCCAGTCGGAATGTTTGAACTTCATTTCGAAGACCTCTTCGGCCGAAATGATCCGCTCAGTGCCCGGGATCGCCGCCGCCAGACAGTTGAGCAAGGTCGTCTTGCCCGACTGAGTGCCCCCGGCCACGATGATGTTGAGCCCGGCACGCACCGAGGCTTCCAAGAACTTTGCCGCCTGTTCACTCATGCTCCCCAGACGAACCAATTCGTTGAGATTGGCTGCCTTGAGCACGAACTTGCGGATGTTGACCGCACTGAAGTTGCGTGTGATCCCCTCGAGCACCACATGCAGGCGATGGCCATCGGGCAACATCGCATCGACAAATGGCTGGCTGATGTCGATGCGTCGACCCGATGACTTCAACATCCGCTCAACGAGTTCATCGACTTGATCTTGAGTGAGGATCACCGTCGTCAACTCATGTTTGCCACCTCGTGCGGCAAAGACTCGGCTTGGTTCGTTGATCCAAATTTCTTCAACTTCGGGGTCATCGAGCAGGCTCTGCAGCGGCCCGAACCCAGCAATTCGAGCGACGAGTTCTCCGATGGTGCCGGTGGGATCAGCAACCGGCGTGACCACCCCGGTCAGGCTGCGCTCATCATGAGCCCGCACCACCTCCTGAGCGATCGTGCGCACAGTGGCCAGGTCAGCTTGCGGGTCAACACCCTCGCGGCGTACGACGGCACGCACCTGCGCATCGAGACTCTCAATCAAACTCGGCGCGTGCGGGGCCATGCACGAATGCTGCACGCTCCGCCGAATTTCGGAAAGCCCCAAACGTCGAGCCTGTGGACAAGGACGCCCGATTCGACGCTGATCAAGCCCGCGCCGTTTTGGTGGGGATCCTCAACCAGCCCAAGTCGTCAGACGCTGCGAAGCTCAAAGCCACCGAGGTGGTGATGAAGGCGGCGGGAATCGAGGACGCCAAGAAGGTGGTCATTCCAGAAGGCCTCTTCGGCCGAACTGATCCGATCGGTGCCGGGGATCGCCACGGCCAAACAGTTGAGCAGTGTCGTCTTGCCGGACCGTGTGCCGGCCAACATGATGTTGCGGCCCCGCAGGCACCGAGGCTTCCCGGAACTTCGCCGCCTACTCACACATGCTCCCAGGACGGACCAATTCGTTGAGATTGGCTACTTGGGGACGAACTTGCGCATGTTGACCGCACTGAGGTTGCGTGTGATCTCCCCTCGAGCACCGCATGCAGGCGGTGCCCATCTGGCAAAATCGCATCCACAAATGGCTGGCTGATATCGATTCGCCGACCCGATGACTTCAACATCCGCTCAACGAGCTCATCGACTTAATCTTGAGTAAGGATCACCGTCGTCAACTCGTGCTTGCCGCCACGCGCTGCGAAACTCTGTGTGGTGAAAGGTTCAAATAGCCGTAGCTTCCACCGCTGCGGAAAGTCGCCATTAAGTTCAGTGCCGACGGACCTAGGGTTTCCTGAAAGTCATACAAGCCGCTAACGCCGGATCGTGAGCAGCAAAGCTAGTGGGCCGCCACCCGAACGGCTCGTGAGCCAGTTGCCGGGTCACAGCGCCCCTCGGCGTGCCTTCACAGCCACAGCGACGACACCACTGGTCAGGATCAACCACCCGGCACGCGAGCACAGCACGGTCGGGCACGATGCGTTGGCCAGTACCAACAAGGCCGAGCTCGTCGAGCCGACAGAAAGCGTTCAGATCAGGGTGGGCGAACCCGCGTGAGCGGTCACCAGCGGTAACTCGAGCATGTCGAGGTCTTCCAGATGGGGCAGTGTGAGAACTTCCATCATCCGAAGACCTCGACGTCTATCCCAGGACCGCCACGTCAGCACTCGCTACACCCTCATCTGGGAAGAGCCCGTTCACCCAGGCGACCGACCAGCTTCCCACGCGGGCCCGTTGCCTGACCCGGCTGCGGACCGCGATCCTGCGCGCAGGCGTCGCATCCAGGCGTGCGGCCGACGAGGTCGCCGCCGCAATCGGGGTCGCCTGGTGGACGGTCCAGGCCACGGTGCTCGCCGCGGAAATGACTGAGCCCACCAGACTCTGGGCCACCACCAACGACTGGTGGACGATATCGAGGACTTCATCACCACCGGGCTGACCAACGCCAAAACCGAGGCCGCGAACACCCCAATCAAACAGATCAAACGCACCGGCCGCGGCTACCGCAACGACCACCACTACTTCCAGATTCTTTCCCATCTCGCTTGGGGATTGCGGATGAAAGACGAGGAGGAGTTTGATCGCGATCAGATTCCCAGAAGAGTCAGAGTTGCCCGTCTGAAAGGATGCGGCCTGTCACTCCAGACATCGGTGGTGGGATCTCTGAACAAACCAAGTATTGCATCAAAGGCGGCATCAAGCTCATCCCCAGATGCAACCCGTGAGTAGTGAACATTTTGCACGAACAATAATCCATCCAGCTCATGGGAAACAACAACGATATTGAATCTTGGAAATGCGGACGACACCACCAAACCCCAAAGGCCGGAAAGGATAGCTCCGACGGAGGCATCGGATCCGTAGACAGGCATGCCGCGAGGAGTAGCTACAACACAGAACCTGCGCCCATTGCGTTCAAACTCCTCATATCGCCACTAGAGTACATATGCTCTATAACTTGCACAGCAACTGCGCACCCACGAATTCATGTCTACCTCCGTGACATGGCCCAGTCAGCGACAGCAGTGGACATGAACATGATGCCCCTAGAGATCCATTCGAGGTTGCGCCTAGCAAGCCATGGGCCTAGCCGAGGGGCGGACGATCGGAACCGCAGAAACCACTCCATACGCTGACTAGCAGTCATTGGATCAGCTTCGGCGAGGTCTTAAGAGTACTTCGCGCGATCCGCACATCGCCCACCGATACACCATGAGAAGGCCATCGGCTGTTCGCCCACTAGCCAACATCTGTTGCCCAAGGAAGCCGCCCCGGACTTACACGACGCTACCTGCTATTTCCGTCGCGTCGTGCGATTCATTTGGCGGCTCGGCCGCGGGAGCCGTGGCGGATATCGGCGACAATTCGAACACATAATTCGACAAACATGAGGGACCCACCAACTATCACAACGCCAGTCTGGGCAATCCGCCACGACGTGATGTCACGACTGGAAAGCGAAATGACGCTCGAAAGCGAACCAAGAATGACCGAAGTGACGACGAATAGCCCGATGTATGGCAGAACACGACTGCTGGTTTCCAGGCGAAGCAACACGGCAATCACAGCCAGACCAAGTGCAACAAACGAAACTGGCCCCCACAAGGGAGCATTGCTGAGGGAGACAATTGCCAAGACAAATATTAACCAACGCAAAGGAATCTGCCTTCGAGGCCGGTTCTCAAGTCCGGACCCATCACTCATACGCTTTTGCACAGCCACCTCCCGTACAACGACCTAACGGAATCCAAAGACTCGCTTAGTGTGAAGGATACTCCGAGAACCACAACCTGTCGCAATTTGTGTGTTTGCGCCCACCTACTACGCATATACGTAGACATTAAAAGCCGCCAAAATTAGGAGTGCAACAAAAAGCAGCCACCACGTCTGCGTCACAAAACCAATCGCGATCAAAATGCACATCACGCCCCGGATCCCTCGAAAGCGGCCCGGGCGCGTTGGGGCACTGCCAATCATGAATACGCCGACTACCAGAAATAGGAATGGCACCATCAGCAACTCGGGTGAATTCGCGGCTATCGCTGCGGTCATCATCCAATCACCAGACGAAATGTGCATGTCCAGCCCTACCTGTTGGTCCCGCGCAGGTGAAGGCTCCAGGCTTGGATGCGAGACCCACTGCAGCCAAAGCCAAGCAGCCGACAGCAACCTGTGATGCCACGTGCCTGCTCCCCTCGAAATCACTTCGGGTGCTGCGCCAGGGACGTTAGAAACCGTCACAGCGACCCGCACTGATGCTCGGACGATGGTTGGTGAGGCCAATACCTCACGACGAAGCATCATGCGGAGGATAGTTGACATCCTTCCTGTAATGGCCGACCAGACGTGCGTGCGTTGGTGCTTCTTCGTCTCGTGAGCAAGCGCATTAGTTGACCGAAGTCGCCAAAGCACAATCAGCCAACAGGTTGGGCCATTTGCACGACCAACAACGACTCGGCCTCAGCAGTGACAAGGGACGGCCCCCCAACCCAGCACCAGAATCGGCAGGCTCATCGGGGCACTCGACCGTACTTGCACCCCCACGACGTCCCCCACCGCACAGATTCGCGCACGCTAACCGTGATAGCCGGCTTGGGCACCCAACTCAGCCAAATAGCACCTGGCTTAGTCTGCGGCAGCCTCGGCATAAACCGGCAACGACGAAACCCGGCCAGGATTCGCCACGATCGCCACGGCCATCCTGTTCCGCCGACTCTGACGGCTTGCTGACCGGGTTAGAGCCGTGCCAGAAGCTCCGCCTTTTTGGTTGTGAACTCCTCGTCCGACAAGATGTCCGCCTTGTGCAACTCACCCAGTTGCCGAATCTTTCCTAAGATGTCTTCTTCGGTTGAAGCGGGTGCAGCGGCCATCGGCTGAGGAACATTGGTCCCCGGAATGGCGGGATGGGCAGCACTATCAAGCTTGCTCTTGACTGTCTCCACGAAAATCTGCATGGCGGCCAGGTCGTTGATCCACTTCATCTGCACCTTATTGCCGGACGCATAGAACGACACCGAATGACCCATTAGGCTTTTCGACTGCTCAAACGATGCAATCTTGTCGTAGGCAAAAGACTCAAGATCGTAGCCACCAAGCTTCTTGGCGTAGAAGAGAAGGCGGCCAGGTGTCGCGATCAAAACGCCTGTTCGTACGCTGTCAGACCCCAAAATCTTGGTCTCGTAGGTGCCAAGGACCGTGGCAAGCACCTGCTCACCAGGGTCCAGGTGAGCCTTCGCATGGTCGAGCAACACGTCGATCTTGGCCATTTATTCTCTCCATTTCAACGAAAACCAAACAATTCGACTACCGCATACGAGCCGGCGACTGGACATCTCAATCACATAGCGTCTACCAACCTGAACGTTTGGCGCGACTATAACCCGAAAGGAAGCGTTCTTAGTGCGCCTGTCAACCACTCTTCGAAGTGGTCTGC
>CALMMO010000184.1 GCA_937868455.1 uncultured Marmoricola sp. | reverse complement strand
AAAGTCACAAGTAAACCTGTGACTTTGACGCTTTGCCCGGGAGATCCTCCCCGCAAAGCGCATAACTTCCGGGCAAAGCAACCGCCGGTGCACTCGGAGGTGCAGGTGGCGATTTCGGCTGAGGGGTCCGCATCTGGCAGAATGCGGGCTTGCGTCCCGTTGGGTTAAGCCCTCTCACTTTCCTCATCGGGCCCCATCGACTTTGTGCTCGGTTGGCCCCACCAGCTGAGCGCGTGTCACCACCACCTCATCACAAGGAGACACCACACACGTGGCCGTCAAGATTCGTTTAAAGCGCATGGGCAAGATCCGTCAGCCCTACTACCGCGTTGTTGTTGTCGACTCACGCAAGAAGCGCGATGGCAAGGTCATCGAAGAGATCGGCAAGTACCACCCCAAGGACGAGCCCTCGCTCATCGACGTTAAGTCCGAGCGCGCGCAGTACTGGCTTGGCGTGGGCGCACAGCCCACCGAGGCAGTCGAAGTTCTGCTCAAGATCACCGGTGACTGGCAGAAGTTCAAGGGCCTGCCCGGTGCAGAAGGCACCTTGAAGGTCAAGGAGCCCAAGCGCGACAAGCTCGAACTCTTCAACGAGGCACTCAAGGACGCTGCCAACGAGCCCAAGGCTGGCGCAGTGACCGCGAAGAAGAAGGCCGCCAAGGCTGAGGAAGCTGCCGTTGAGGCTGCTCCCGCCGAGGAAGCTCCCGCCGTCGAAGAAGCACCTGCTGCTGAGGCTCCTGCCGAGGCTGCAACCGAAGAGGCCTGAGCATGCTCGCCGAAGCTCTCGAGCACTTGGTCAAGGGCATCGTCACTCACCCCGAAGACGTGACCGTGCGCGACAAGCAGTTGCGCCGCGGTTCGATCCTCGAGGTGCGTGTTCACCCTGAAGACCTAGGCAAGGTGATTGGTCGAGGCGGTCGCACTGCGAGTGCCTTCCGCACGATCATCGGCTCGCTTGCTGGCAAAGGTGGCGCCCGCGTCGACTTCGTTGACGTCGACCGTCGTCGCTGAAATACCTCAACGTGAGGCCCGCCCGTAGGGGCGGGCCTCACGTGCTTTTTGCCCGTCGAGGTGAGGGTGTGGCCCAACGGCTGGAACACTGTCCTGCGTGAGCACAGTTGAAGTCGCAGTCGCGCGCATCGCCAAGGCGCATGGGGTTAAGGGTGAGGTTGCACTCGACATGCTCACTGATGAGCCGGAGCGTCGCTTCGAGATCGATGAGGTCTATGCCGCTAAGCGTCCACGCACCCCTGATCAGCGCCTCACGTTGGAGTCGGGTCGCTGGCACCAAGGCCGGCTGCTCGCCAGGTTCGTGGAGATTCCTGATCGCAACGCGGCTGAGGCGGCCAGAGGCCTGATTTTGTACGTCGAGGTCGATGCCGATGAACTCCCCGAAGACGCTGAGGAGTTCTACGACCACCAACTCATTGGCCTTCGAGCGATCACCGTTGAAGGCAACGAGGTCGGTGAAGTCGCCGACGTACGCCACGGCGCTGGGCAAGATCTCTTGGTGATTGAGACTGCCAAGGGGGAGGTCTTGGTGCCGTTTGTGAGCGCCATCGTCCCTGAGATCGATCTCGCTGCAGGTTCGCTCACCATCGCCGATCGCCCCGGGTTGCTCGACCCCGAAGCAGCCGACTGAAGGCCGACCATGCGCATCGACGTCATTTCGATCTTCCCGGCCTACCTGGCTCCTTTGGAGTTGAGCCTGCCCGGCAAAGCCCAAGCCAAGGGCCTGCTGGAGGTGCACGTCCACGACCTTCGCGACTGGACAACTGATCGCCACCACAGCGTCGATGACACGCCGTACGGCGGCGGGGCTGGCATGGTGATGAAGCCTGAGCCGTGGGGTGCTGCGCTGGACGAAGTGCGTTCCGCCGGGGCCACATTGATCGTGCCCACCCCAAGTGGACAGGTGATGAGCCAACAACTCGCTGCTGAGCTGGCCACCAGAGAACACCTGGTTTTTGCCTGCGGGCGATATGAAGGCATTGACCAGCGTGTCTTGGATGAGGCCGCCACTTCAGGTGACGTGATCGAGGTGTCGTTGGGTGATTACGTGCTCAACGGAGGCGAGGTTGCGGCGCTGGCGATCATCGAATCCGTGGTTCGCCTAATCCCCGGGTTCATGGGCAACTCGCAGTCGCTGGCCGAGGAGTCACATAGCGGGGACGGGTTATTGGAGTACCCGGTCTACACCAAGCCCGCTACCTGGCGAGGCCGTGAGGTGCCCGAGGTGCTCTTGAGTGGAGACCACGCGAAGATCGCGGCATGGCGGCGTCAGCAAGCCGTGCAGCGCACTCGTCTCCGGCGTCCCGAACTCTTGAAGGCCGAAGTGCTGGTGCCTGGCGATGTCGACACGCTCATCACGAAGGCATCTGAGGATGACATTGACGACT
>CALMMO010000183.1 GCA_937868455.1 uncultured Marmoricola sp. | reverse complement strand
AAGCGCACCTCACCGGCCGAGGCTCGTTGAGCCAAGCTCAGCAGATCAGGCGCAGCACCACTGCGCAGCGCGTGCCACACCGGCATCGCGATGCCGTGTTCGAGGCCTACGTCGGCGCGCACCACATCAACGAGTCGGTTGACCCAGGGCGTGCCGTCGGGGTCGGCGCCGGAGAGACCGGCCAACCGGAGCGTGGCGCGCTCGACACTGACGGTGGTGTGCTTCTTGGCCAACTTCACAATTGGCTTGCCGACATCTTTGGCTAGTTTGCGGGCCTTTCGGACCGCATGCTTGTCGAGGTCGAGCAAATGTTCGCGGCTCATGCATTTACCTTTCGCGGTGAACCTTCATGCCACATGGTGCGCCCAGCACTGAGCAGTCTGCTCAGGTGGGGCGGTTCTTCGATAGGGCCGCGCCATTGGGAGCCAAGCCCAGGCGCGTCCCACAAAGCTAGGTCTGCTCGGTATCCGGGCGCGATCCGCCCAGAGTTGTCCTCACGGGCCGCGTGCCAGCCGCCGCGGGTGTGAGCATCGAGGGCGGTGGCGAAGTCGAGTCGCTGCAGGGGGTTGTGATGGTTCATCGCGGCCCACACACCGTCCCACGGGCTGACCGGAGTGACTGGGGAGTCGCTACCGAACGCCAACGGCACGCCGGCTTTGTGCATCGCTCGCAGCGGGTTCATCTGCTCCCACCGCTCACCCACTCGGGCGGCGTACATCTGGTCAGGTCCGCCCCACAGGGCATCGAAAACCGGCTGGACGCTAGCCACAACACCGCAGCGCGCCAAAGTCGCGATCACGTCAGGTGAGGGCATTTCAACGTGCTCGAGTCGATGGCGGGCTTGGCGCAGTCGCTCTAGACCTACGACCCGTGCGGCAGTTTCAAATCCCGAGCCGATGGCGTCGAGTGCAGCCTCGCCAATGCAGTGGAATCCGGCTTGAAGATCGCGCCGGGTGCACTCAATGACGTGTTGGGCGATCTCATCAGCGTCCAAGTAGGCGTGCCCGCAGTGCTCATGCGCATCGAGGTACGGCGAGTTCAGCGCGGCGGTGCGTGAGCCCAACGCGCCATCAGCATTGAGATCCCCGGCAAGCCCGCTGAGGCCGAATCTTTCGGCAATGTCGAAGGCTTCGCGTGCTCCCCAGTACAGAGTGGGTCTGTGACCGGAGTCGGCTGCTAGCTCAGGAAGGATCGCGAGGTCATCGGTGGGGCCGATGTGAGGTGCGGCATTCTCATGGAAGCCGACCACTCCCAGACTGGACAGGTGATCAAGCGCCCGCTGGGCAGCGGCAACGCGCTGAGCAGTTGTGATCCGAGTGGAGAGTGCATCCCGCACTGCGTGGTGGGCGTCGCGCTCGACCCTTCCGTCGGCGCCTGCGCCCACGCGGCCCTGGGCCAGAGTCAGCAGGCTGGGCGACACAATCGCGCTGTGCCCGTCAACGCGCCCAAGGTAAACATCGCGATCTCCCACCGTCGCGGCGATGGCTTCGCTCGTGAGGGGCGTCGGGTCGCTCCAAGTGGACTCGTCCCAACCCCACCCGCTGATCAGCCCTTCGCGCTCGCGTGCGAATGTGGAAAGACGATCGAGCGCTTCGCGGGCTGACCCCACGCCAGAGAGGTCTAACTCGCTGAGCGAGAGGCCAGTCTGAACCGTGTGCACGTGAGCATCGACGAATGCGGGCGTGACGGTTGCCCCCGCTGCATCGACTGATTCGTCCGCCTCGAACTGCTCTGCCTGAGAGTCAGGCCCAAGCCACTCGATGACGCCATCGCGCACAGCCAGCGCACAAACCTGATCTTCACCGATGAGGCGAAGTCGGCGGATGAGGCTGGTGTTCACTCCAGGCGGCCCTCAAAGAGCGAGCGCACACCGGGCTGCGAGCGCAACAGATCTAACGCCATTGCGGCATGGCCGGGCACGTAACCGTTGCCAATCAACATCGTCACATCGCTGGCTAAGCCTTCGGCTCCCAACGCGGCTGCCGAGAAACTGGTGGCCATCGAGAAGAAGATGACCGTGCCACCTTGAGCGGTCGACAAGATCGCACCACCCTCACATCCGGGCACGTCGACGCACACGACCGTGACGTCGGCCGGGCCGCCGCCTTCTAGGACCGCTTGACGCAGTGCCAGCGGGTCACGCGCATCGGCGATGACGACCTGATCGGCGAGTTGTGAAGAGCTGAGCAAGTCGAATTCACCCTGGTGAGGAACCACGCCGATGGTGCGCCTTGCTCCTGCTTCTCGTGCCGCAGCCAGTGAGAGTGACCCCGACTTCCCCGCGCCACCAATAACCGCGACGGTTGGGGATTCGTAGGAAGCGACCACACGACTGGTCAATGCAGGCGCGCCACACACGTCCATCACGCTGAGCGCAAGGGCCTGAGTCATGTCATCGGGCAACACCGCGGCGATCGATTGACCGAACAGGATCGCGTAGCCATCGGTTGGTACTTGCTCGGTGAGTCCAGACCATGCGCTGAGGCCGTCTTCGATCACGAGTGGGGTCAAGGTGAGGCTCACCAAGGTGGCGACTTGATCGCCCACTTTGAGGCCGAGCGGCGACTCGGCTCCGACGGCCTCGACTGTGCCCACGAGCATTCCGCCCGAGCCAGTCACCGGGTTATGCATCTTGCCCCGCTCAGCGATGATTGCGAGCACTTCGGCACGCACGGCGTCGCCGTCACCGGAGTGCTTGGTGCTCAGCTGGCGAAATGAAGCCGCGTCGAGGTTGAGCCGCTGCACGCGAATGCGCACTTCGTCGGGCCACAACTGCGCTCGGGTG
>CALMMO010000182.1 GCA_937868455.1 uncultured Marmoricola sp. | reverse complement strand
GATCTTGGCGATAACACCCTTGTTGCCGTGACGACCAGCGAGCTTGTCACCCACGGAGATCTTGCGCTTCTGCGCAACGTACACCCGAACGAGTTCGTTGACGCCCGGGGGCAGTTCGTCGCCCTCTTCGCGGTTGAACACTCGTACGCCGATGACCGTGCCCGATTCACCGTGGGGCACCTTCATCGAGGTGTCGCGGACCTCGCGAGCCTTCTCACCGAAGATCGCGCGGAGCAAACGCTCCTCAGGGGTCAACTCGGTCTCACCCTTAGGCGTGACCTTGCCGACCAAGATGTCGCCCGTGGTCACCTCGGCGCCGATGCGGATGATGCCGCGCTCGTCGAGGTCAGCCAACATCTCATCGGAGACGTTGGGGATGTCGCGGGTGATCTCTTCAGGACCCAACTTGGTGTCGCGAGCGTCGACTTCGTGCTCCTCGATGTGAATCGAGGTCAAGATGTCTTCTTGGACCAATCGCTGGCTCAAGATGATCGCGTCTTCGTAGTTGTGACCCTGCCAAGGCATGAACGCAACCAGCAGGTTGGTGCCCAGCGCCATTTCGCCTTCGTCGGTGCATGGACCGTCAGCGATCGGCTGACCCACCTCAACCCGGTCACCGGGGCTGACCAGCGGACGCTGGTTGATGCAGGTGCCCTGGTTAGAGCGGGTGAACTTCTGCAGGTAGTAGTTCTGGTACGTGGCGTCATCGTTCATGACCTCGATGAGGTCAGCTGAAACCGAGGTCACCACACCGGCAGTCACCGCAACGACCACATCACCAGCATCGACAGCGGCACGGAACTCCATGCCGGTTCCGACCAGCGGCGAGGTGCTGCGGATCAGCGGCACAGCCTGACGCTGCATGTTGGCGCCCATGAGCGCACGGTTTGCATCGTCGTGCTCGAGGAACGGAATCAACGCGGTCGCCACCGACACCATCTGGCGCGGCGAAACGTCCATGTAGTCGACCTCGTCGCGCGGGATGTCGACTGCGTCGCCCCCACGCATACGCACCAAGACGCGCTCGTCGACGAAGTTGCCCTTGGCATCGATCACGGCGTTGGCCTGAGCGATGACCTTGGAGTCTTCTTCGTCAGCAGTCAGGTGGTGGATCTCGTCGGTGACGCGACCCTTCTTGACCACGCGGTACGGCGTCTCGACGAAGCCGAACGGGTTGATCCGACCGTAGGAGGCCAGCGAACCGATCAGACCAATGTTGGGGCCTTCAGGGGTTTCGATGGGGCACATGCGGCCGTAGTGCGAGGGGTGAACGTCACGGACGTCCATCTGCGCACGGTCACGAGAGATACCACCAGGACCAAGCGCCGAGAGGCGACGCTTGTGGGTCAGACCAGCAATCGGGTTGGTCTGGTCCATGAACTGGCTCAGCTGCGAAGTACCGAAGAACTCCTTGAGTGCAGCCACAACCGGACGGATGTTGATCAAGGTCTGCGGCGTGATCGCCTCGACGTCTTGAGTCGTCATCCGCTCGCGGACCACACGCTCCATGCGCGCCAAGCCGGTGCGCAACTGGTTCTGGATGAGTTCACCCACGGTGCGCATCCGGCGGTTGCCGAAGTGGTCGATGTCGTCGGGGCGAACCTCGATGCTCAGACCGTCAAGGTTCTTGGCCTCAACACCCTTGGCGTCGTGAAGCGTGGTCTCTCCGGCGTGCAGCGAAACGATGTAACGGATCGTCGCAACGATGTCGTCGATCGTGAGCGTCTGCTGGTCGAACGCTTCGTGCTGACCGAGCTTCTTGTTGATCTTGTAACGACCAACCTTGGCCAAGTCGTAGCGCTTGGGGTTGAAGTAGTAGTTCTGCAGCAGCGTCTGCGCAGCCTCACGCGTCGGGGGTTCGCCCGGGCGCAGCTTGCGGTAGATGTCGAGCAGGGCGTCGTCTTGGGCGACGGTGTTGTCCTTCTCGAGGGTCAACATCATCGACTCGTACTGGCCGAACTCTTCGCGGATCTGCTCGTTGGTCCAACCCAGCGCCTTGAGGAGAACGGTGACGTTCTGCTTGCGCTTGCGGTCAAGACGGACACCGACCATGTCGCGCTTGTCGATCTCGAACTCCAACCAAGCACCACGGCTCGGGATCACCTTCGCAGTGAAGATGTCTTTGTCAGAGGTCTTGTCGGCGGTGCGCTCGAAGTACACACCTGGCGAACGCACCAACTGAGAAACCACGACACGCTCGGTGCCGTTGATGATGAAGGTGCCCTTGCGGGTCATGAGCGGGAAGTCGCCCATGAAGACCGTCTGAGCCTTGAGCTCACCAGTCTCGGAGTTGAAGAACTCAGCGGAAACATAAAGCGGCGCAGAGTAGGTGAAGTCCTTCTCCTTGCACTCTTCTTCGGTGTACTTCGGGTCGTAAAAGACCGGAGAGTCGAAGGAGAGAGACATGGTCTCGGCGAAGTCTTCGATCGGCGAGATCTCTTCAAAGATCTCCTGCAGACCAGTCTTGGTCGAAACGTCTTCGCCGGCGGCCTGACGCGCAGCAACCCGCTCCTGCCAACGCTCATTGCCGATCAGCCAGTCAAAGCTGTCGGTCTGAAGCGAGAGGAGTTGAGGTACGGCGAGTGGCTCGGTGATCTTGGCGAAGGAGAGGCGGCGGGAATGTGCTGATGTGCTCGTTGAGCGCTTGGCGGCCAAGGGGAACCTTCCAAAGGAACCAGGGTGCTGATCACGCCACCCCCCACAACCCCCGCCATCCGGGCAGGCGAAGGCGCATTTGAGAATGGGCGCGAACTGCCATCATAACCCGATGTGAGGGCACAGGACAACACCGGTGTCAAGCTTTCTTGGGGCTATTTTCGACAGCCGCGCCAAGACGCTCCACCCGGAACGGTGCAATCGTGCGCGAGGAAGAACGCGTGGTCAAGCCATGACACTGCGCTGTGCGTTGCGATCAGGTCACAAACCGATCGCAACGCCCACACTCGAGCGCGTGGGCGGCACGATCGTCGGACTCTAGGGATGAGCACCTGCTGTGTCGGCGCAACCTGGAAGACGCGCAGACACAAGGCCGATCCCAACCGGTTAGCCGGCGGCCACCTCATCGGGGAAGGCACGTTGCGTTTCGGCCACCCCGGCGCCAAGTTGGCCACCGATCCCGTAGCCCCAGCAGTAGGCACGCAGAGACTTGGTCAATGCACACGAGTACTCCTGCCCCAGGCTCAACAAGGACCAATCCGTGGCGCCTCCAGCAACTTCAACTGGTGCCCACTGATCGACGTACTGGTTATTGCCCAGCTGCCCCTTAGTACCCGAACCCCAACAAAAGAGCCGACCAGACACCTTCCGAGCACACGTGTGTGCGTTTCCCGTCGAGACTGCCGACCAGTCGGTGGCCGCCCCAGCGACCTGGGTGGGAACAAAACGCTGCCCGTTCGTGGAGTCGCCGACCGCACCGTTTCCGTTATAGCCCCAGCAGTAGAGCCGACCAGTGCTGCGGCGGCCACACGCGTGGTTAGCTCCAACTGAAACGCTTGTCCAGTTAGTCCAACCCCCCGCTACCTGTGTCGGAGTCGGCCGTGGGGTAGTCGTGCCGTCACCGATGCCGCCTGCGAAGTTGTTTCCCCAGCAATAGAGCCGCCCCGTGCTTCGTCGCCCACAGGTCTGACTCATACCTGGACTCACCGAGGTCCAGTTGGTCCAGCCCCCTGCGACCTGGGTGGGCACCAGTCGATCAGTCGTGGTCGCGTCTCCCAGTTGCGAGTAATTGTTCGAACCCCAGCAGTACAGGCGCCCTGTGCTCCGGCGCCCACACACGTGAAATGCCCCAGCAACAACTGTCGTCCAGTTGGTCCAGCCTCCGGCCACCTCCACAGGCACGTGGCTTTCATTCGTGGTGCCGTTGCCCAATTGGCCTCGGTAATTGTAGCCCCAGCAATAGAGGCGGCCTGTGCTTTTACGGGCGCAGGTAAACCACGCACCGAGCGAAACCGAAGTCCAGTTGGTGGCCCCACCCGCCACTTCTGTTGGAGCTAAGCGCGCCGTCGTGTCACCGGTCCCCAGACGACCGCTGCTATTGTCGCCCCAGCAATAGAGACGACCATTCGTCCGGATCCCGCAGCTGTGGAATCCACCAGCAGCAATCACTTTCCAGTCCGAAGACCCCGCCAGCGCGGCGGCAGGAGAAACTCCCGCGATCGGCACCAAGAGGCCAGCGATAAGAACTGTGAGAGAACCCAAAATCGCCCGGATGCGCAAAATACTCATGGCGCATTGTGAGCCAGCCTTACGCATTTGGGAAGCAAAAAAGCCAAGAGGCCGACCCCACTGGGGAGTCGACCTCTTGTTGCTTGATCATCGGGCGCACGTTGTGCGCCCCAGAATCACTTGAGGGTGACGGTCGCGCCGGCGCCTTCGAGAACTTCCTTGGCCTTCTCGGCGGCTTCCTTGTTGACGCCTTCGAGGATGGCCTTGGGTGCAGCCTCAACCAGGTCCTTGGCTTCCTTGAGGCCGAGGGAGGTCAGTGCGCGCACCTCCTTGATCACGTTGATCTTCTTCTCGCCTGCGGCTTCGAGGACGACGTCGAACTCGTCCTTCTCTGCAGCAGCGTCGGCACCAGCGTCACCGGCCGCGGGGGCGGCAGCGGCGACGGCAACCGGAGCGGCTGCGGTCACGCCGAAGGTCTCTTCGAACTGCTTAACAAATTCGCTGAGCTCCAGGAGGGTCATCTCCTTGAAAGCTTCGAGCAGCTCGTCAGTGCTGAGCTTCGCCATGGTGGCGATCCTTTCGATTGGTGGTGACTGTCGGGCGACAGACACCGGATGGGTGTTGTGTCGGCCCGATCAGGCCTCGGTGGTCTCCTCTGCGGCGGCCGGAACTCCGGCGCCACCCAGGACTGAGGGGTCTGCCTCGGCCTTGCTCTGCAGCGCACCAGCCACGCGGGCCATTTGCGACAGAGGGGCGTTGAGCAGGTAGACGGCTTGGCTCAACGACGCGAGCATCGCGCCAGCAAGCTTGCCCAGCAGAACCTCGCGGCTCTCCAGGTCAGCCAACTTGGCGATCTGCGCGGCGTCCATGGGCGCACCGTCGACGTACCCACCCTTGATGATCAGGGCAGGGTTTGCCTTGGCGAAGTCACGCAGACCTTTGGCCGCTTCGACCACATCGCCATTGATGAAGGCGATTGCAGTCGGACCAGCGAGCAGGTCATCGACACCGTCGACGCCAGCCTCTTTGGCCGCGATCTTGGTGAGCGTGTTCTTGACCACGGCGTAGTTGGCGTTCTCGCCGAGTGAGCGTCGCAAGTCCTGCAACTGCTTCACGGTGAGACCGCGGTATTCGGTCAGCACAGCACCTGCAGAGTCGTTGAATTGCTCAACAATCTCTGCAACGGCTGCTGCCTTGTCTGGCCGCGCCATGGGTCTCCTTCCAACTATGCACGGGGTGTGCTGGTGATCCACCGGGTGGTGGAACACCGCGGGACCCATGACGCTGGAATGAAGAAACGCCCCGGCGCAGACGGCACAGGGCGTACGGCGAAAAAATTCGCCTCACTGTGTCACCTACGCAGGACGTCCGCATCGCGGACCTTCAGATCGTGTTGCCACAACCATCCGGCGGTCTTGGGTTCCATCGAGAAGAGTAGGTGAGATCGAGTGTGGTACCAAATCGTGGTTGCTCTCGGGCAAGATGTCTGACATGGCACACGTCATCGGCTTCATCGTCTTGGCCTTCATTGTGGTCTTGGCCTACGCAGCCATCACCGGCCGCGTGCGCCCGACCAATGGTTGTTGCGCGCCTGCCAATCCCCGCGACGATCTGCGTATGCGCACCGACTAATCCGTCAAAAAACAAAGGGTGCCCCCAATCTTGAGGGCACCCTTTGCGTTGGGGGATGAGAACGCCAATCAGCGACCTGCGACCAAGGCGTAGTCGTGTGGGTACAGCGGGACAGCGCTGTCAGCTGCTCTAACGAACTGGTTCAAGTCCAACTCACCAGTGCGTGCGTTCGCTGGGTCGAAGTAGGGCATCCGTTCGACCATGCCGCCCCTGGTCGCATAGCCATAAATGCTGATCCAGTGCCGGAAGCGGGAGTATCCGCCGCTCCCACCGGGCAAATCCTGAGGACGTACGACCAATAGACTGGGACGCCCTGCTCGGGTGCTGACCGCGATCCGGTTAAGCGAAGTCATCTTGTCTTCGTAGGCGCTGACGTACTTGTGTGTTGCCACGTAGAAGTTCATGGTGTGGGCCACGTCACTTGGCCATGTGCCCAGCCAGTCGGTGTCACTTTGCAAGGCCAACGTCGACTGCGTAACGCTGCCAGCGGTGTTCATGGCGTTCAAGGAAGCCTTCATTGCACCGGGGCCACACCAGTTGTCCTTCTCCTGAGGCGTCCCCCAAATGTTGCGGATAGTCACCACACCCAGGGAAGACTGGGCGACACCGTTAATCACGAAACTCGCCCCTGCCGAGTGAGTCGGGAGCGTGGGGGTGTACCAGTCCCCAACACAGGTGCGGTTCTGTCCGGCCACCATCGAAAGAGTGGTGCAACCCCAGCTATTGGCGTAGCTTCCCGCTGCCGAGCGAAGGGTCACTGAGACTTTGGCAGCGCCCACGGTCTGCACATATGCAATCGCTCGGGCGTAGCCACCAGAGCGCTGAATGCACAAGGCGTAATGGGCGTTTCCGGCTGAGTGGTAAAGCGTGCAGTTGTCGCCGTAGGCGAAATAGGTGCTCCAAGAGCGAGTTACGGCTTGAGCCGGTGCTGCAGTAGCCACAACACCCAGTAACAGGGCCGTGGCACTCAGTGCTCCGATGGCACCTCGTCCCAAGCGTTTCAATAGTGATTTCATTGCGAACCTCCTGTAGTCGGTCCGCACATGCTCTGAGCTGCTTGGGTTGCCCAACAAGGTCAATGGCGGGTTCTCGCCAACATCGCACCCCGCCTGATCGAGCGGGGCCGACCATGCGGTTTGCTAGCTGATTGCGGCCCCAATCAGGGCTTAGGGAAGTCCTTCACCTGTGACGCAGGCGGCGCTTGAACGCTGACGGGCTCACCGAAGTTGGAGAACTTCATCACCAGAGTCGTGTTCGTGCCCGAAACCTCTAATTGGTTGCTCAACTTCACCGGGTGCTTGTCGCCATCGACCCAGATGTCGTAGATCAAATCGCCCTTGAGGATGTCGGCTGCACCCTTGTCGACGACCCCCGACTTCTTGAGCTCCGCTGCAGGAATGACCACGTGGTAATGCTTTGCACTCACTCCGTCGACGTCTTCGCTGCCAACCAAGGTGACAGCGCCAGACTTCTTGAAGAGTTCGAAGTAAGCATTGGGGTTGGAGCCAGTCTGCTGCTGGTTGGCTAGATCGATAGGCATCTTGAACCAAGAGTTGCCCAAGGTTGGCATCCGCATATAGGCCTGCTTGCCAATCACGATCATCTTGGTCTTGCCCAGAGGCGTGCCCAGCGTCATCTGCATGACGGGACCAGGACCAAAGTCGCCCTCACCCTTCATCTTGAAGCCAGCGGTATTGGTCGACATCACAAAGTGGTACGACTCGTTGCCACTGGCGGTCTGAGTCATTGCCTCATTGAAGTCATCAAGGTCACTAGACGCGCCGCCAGTATCGGTCGACTCCTGACCTGCGGCTGGTGACGCGGCCTCACCATTGGACCCCGCGCTCTTACCGCATCCAGAGAACGTCAGGGCAATGACCGCAGCGGCCGCAACTGAAACAAGTCGAGTCAACATGGGTCCATCATGAAGGGGCAGGCCACCAAAACCAAGAACCCCGACCGAGAAGGTCGGGGTTCTTAGATGAGTTTTGGAACTCAGGCCTCGTCGTCTGAGGCGACGTTGCGAGTGCGGTTGGGGTCAACCTGCACACCGGGGCCCATCGTCGTCGAGACGGTGATCTTCTTGATGTATCGGCCCTTGGAGCTAGCCGGCTTCAAACGAAGCACCTCTTCGAGGGCTGCGGCGTAGTTTTCTGCGAGAGCAGCCTCGGTGAAGGAAGCCTTGCCGATGATGAAGTGCAAGTTAGCGTGACGGTCGACACGGAACTCGATCTTGCCGCCCTTGATGTCAGTGACAGCCTTGGCCGGGTCGGGGGTAACGGTGCCAGTCTTGGGGTTTGGCATCAGGCCACGAGGACCCAACACGCGACCCAGACGACCAACCTTGCCCATCATGTCGGGCGTGGCCACCACGGCGTCGAAGTCGAGCCAGCCGCCAGCGACCTTATCGATGAGTTCGTCGCCACCGACGATGTCGGCGCCCGCTTCACGAGCGGCTTCGGCCTTGTCACCGTTGGCGAACACCAACACGCGCGAGGTCTTGCCAGTGCCGTGAGGCAGGTTGACGGTGCCACGCACCATCTGGTCAGCCTTGCGAGGGTCGACACCCAAACGCATGACAACATCAACGGTCTCGTCGAACTTCTTCTTCGACGTGGCCTTGGCGATCTTGACCGCCGAAAGAGGTGAGTACACCTCGGACTTGTCGAACGACTCTTCGGCCGCCCGGTAGGTCTTACTGCGCTGCATGATTTCTTCTACTTTCTCGAAAAACGAAGTGTGTGGTCAGCGGGCCAGCGCGGCCCTCCCACAGGGGACTACTCGGTTACTACACCCATGGAACGCGCCGTACCTTCAATGATCTTCATTGCGGCATCGATGTCGTTCGCGTTGATGTCAGGCATCTTGGTGGTGGCGATCTCGCGGACCTGGTCCTTGGTGAGCTTGCCGACCTTGTCCTTGTGCGGAACCGACGAACCCTTCTGCAAGCCAGCAGCCTTCTTGATCAGCTCTGCAGCAGGCGGGGTCTTGGTAACGAACGTGAACGAACGGTCCTCGTAGATCGTGATCTCGACGGGGATGACGTTGCCACGCTGTGCTTCGGTGGCAGCGTTGTAGGCCTTGCA
>CALMMO010000181.1 GCA_937868455.1 uncultured Marmoricola sp. | reverse complement strand
CTTGCTGACTGTTCGGCGGACTTTCGAGACGAGTACTACGGACTCATTCCCTTCGTCTACGACGACTTAGCGGGCACCAACCCGCCGTTGATTACGACCGGGCTCATCGACCCAGCCCAATGTTTGTGGGGCCAACGAACCATCCGATTCGCGAAGTCGTCCTATTCGGCTCCCCGGATCGATGTGGAGTCGTTGCCCGCCAAACTCAAGTCGTGGGCCCGTCGGCGCCTCGTCCCCAAGGTGCTAGTGGGCACTCAGGGCAAGGTCATCGAGGCGGTTGCAGATGAGCAGGGTGGCTGGTTGCCATCTGTGCCGGTCATCAGTGTCGTCCCTCATTCCGAGGCCGATCTGTGGCTGCTCGCGGCAGTGTTGATGTCGCCGCCGATTGCGGCGTACTGCGCTGCGTCGTACGCAGGGACGGCACTGCACCTTGATGCCATCAAGGTGTCGGCCAAACAGGTGGCTGGGCTGCCGGTGCCGATGGACGAGGGCTTGTGGAGTCGAGCCGGTGAACTCGTGCGAACCGCTCAGCAGCGGGGGAGCCGCGACGATCTCGTCGAGGCAGGCCGTTTGATGACACGCGCGTATGAGAGCGATGACGAGGTGTTCCAGTGGTGGCTTGCGCGACTGGGCAAAGCCAAACCGCCCCCGGCTCGATGAGCCAGGGGCGGTCGGCCAGGGACCTAGGGGGGTCCGGGGGCGCCGGTAGGTCCGTGCGAGGGAGGTCAACGAGGGGCTAGTGCCCCAAGGCCAGGTGGCTGTAGTAGTGGGTCATGGTTTCGTGGCGGCCAACGCGAATGCGGTGGTGGGTGGTGAAGAACCCCACTGCGGCTGCGACCAGCGCCAGGGCGCCAACGGTCAGCGCGGTTGCGATCATGGCGACAACCCAGATGTATCCGGGGAACAAGTCGAAGGTCATCTTCGATCCTTTCTACATACGTAGAATCTCTACACATGTAGAATCTCTCAAACCACGATGAGATTCAAATTCGGGAGTAGTGTCGTTCCTCACAAGCCATGAAAGGGGCAAATTGGTTGTCGCTCGCTCCTCTCTCCCATGCCCAAGCGCTCTCGCCCCGCATGCGGTTGATACTCGATTCAGCAGTGCAAGTGCTGGCCGCACATGGGCTTCGTGGGCTCACTCACCGCGCCGTGGACGCCCAGGCAGGCCTGCCGCAGGGATCGTGCTCGGCCTACCTTCGCACTCGTCAAGCGCTGCTCACTGCGTTGGCGACGTACGTCGTAACGGGAGTGCGTGAAGAGATCGCCGCGATGTCGTTGAGGCTCGACGGGGAGCCCGACACCGAGAGAGCCACGGTCGAAACAGGCGCCATGTTCGCGGCCTGGCTCAACGAGCCCAACACCTTGTTGGCCCGGCTCGAGCTCTCACTTGAAGCGACTCGGTCACCTGAGTTGGCGGCGGTGTTCGCCGAGCAACGAGCAGCGTTGACTGATTTGGTCACTGACTTGATCGCCCGAAGCCGCCCCGATGTGGCCGCTGAACTCGCGGACACCTTGATCGCCGCCCTGGATGGAGTGCTCATCGAGGGGTTTAGAAAAAGCACGAAGGCCCAACGTGATGAGTTCATCACGCGGGCCTTGCGCACGCTCCTGACTTCTACCGTGGCACCAACTATCAGCTAGGTCTCGTGCCCCCTAGTTGGTCAGGCAAGGTGGAGGTCAGAGCACTCGGGTGGGGGTGAGGACCTGGGTCGATGTCGCTGTGCCGTTGCCGATCTGGCCCGTCGAGTCTGAACCCCAGCAATAGACCTCACGGGTCATCGTTTCGGCACAGGTGTGATGGAACCCGAGCGACACCGACTTTGCTCCAGCCGGAAGCGCCACGTGAACCGGGGTGAGCGAACTGATGGTGGTGCCGTTGCCCAGTTGCCCGGCGTTGTTTGATCCCCAACACCACAACGATCGGTCACGCTTGATCCCGCACGTAGCTGTTTGCCCTATGTGGATGGTCCGCCAGGTTCCGGGAACCTGCCTCGGGGTTAGGGCGTTGTCGTAGGAGCCCGTTAGATGGCCTGAGCCTCCGTAGCCCCAGCACCAGCCGGTCTTGTTGGTCTTCACGCCGCAGGTCACTCCGTAGCCAGTGCCGACGTCCAACCAACGACTGCTGCCGATCCGCTTGGGTGCACTGACAACGGTGGTCGTCCCGTCGCCAACCGCACCCCACGTGTTGCTGCCCCAGCAGTAGAGCCGCTTGTTGGTCCGGATCGCACACACGTGGCTGATACCCACCGACACGTGCTTCCAGTTCACATCGCGGCGAATCGGGGTTGGGGTCGTTACTTCGGTGCCGAGGTCGGTCGGGCCGACCATGTAGTTGAAGTTGCGGCCCCAGCACCACAGTTTCTTGCCTCGAAGTCCGCACGTCGTACTGCCCCCCGCAGAAACCTGCTTCCAATCTGCGGCGGTGCCCACGCGCAGGGTTGTGCTCGAGGCAGCAGTGCTCGTGGTGCCTTGGCCAAGCTCGCCGTAATCGTTTTGGCCCCAACACCACAGTGTCTTGCTTTTGATTGCGCACATGTGGAAGAACCCACCATTGACAGATGTCCAGTTTGTGGCGGTGCCGACTTGGGTGGGTGCGTGGCGGGTGATGGTGTCGCCAAGACCTAACTGGCCCTTCAGGTTGGCGCCCCAACAATAGAGAACGCCCGCCTTGGTGGCGCATGCACTCTGGTCCCCGCTACCAATGCTTGCCTGGGCTGGCGTGAGCACCGCAGTGGTGGTGAGCACGGCGACAGCGACCGCCATCGCTCTCTTGAGTGTTGGCAACATGAGTTCTCCCTTGTGTTAGAGCACGCGCGTAGGTAGTAGGACGGCGCCAGTAGATGCAGGCCGGGACAGATGCGAGGACCGCAGCGTTTGCCAGGGGGCCATGGCACCAATGAGGGCTCGTTGGAGAGATATCAACATGGGCTTCCTTCGATCTTCTTGGTCAGGGGAGAAGGAACCTCGTGCGTTGGTCGAACGCTGTGCGTCATGTTCACCTAGTCCCCCGACGTGGTGTTGGCTGTGCTGGGTCACAACTAGGAGCCGAAATAGGTGCCGCTGATACCTCGACTTTGATCACTTTTCAGGCACCCTAGTGAGGCAATGTGATTTACGCCATAGTCCGTTCGGGCTGTATTGACCACTAGCGCTCACCGCTGCTGCGCCCGAATCGGGGGAGGTCTAGCGTGGGGCTATGAAGTACGTCTATGACTTTTCTGAAGGCGACAAGGACCACAAGGATCTGCTCGGCGGCAAAGGCGCAAACCTCGCGGAAATGACCAAGATCGGGTTGCCAGTGCCACCCGGATTCACGATTTCGACCGACACGTGTCGCTATTACCTCGAGCAGGGTGGCGAACCCCGCGAACTCGCGGGCGAAGTCACCACCCATCTCGCTGCACTCGAATCGGCCATGGGGCGCACCCTGGGTGACTCGAATGATCCGTTGCTCGTCAGCGTGCGCTCGGGCGCAAAGTTCTCGATGCCCGGGATGATGGAGACGGTGCTCAACATCGGACTCAACGATGAGTCGGTCCAAGGCTTGGCGGCGCGCTCTGGTGATGCACGATTCGCCTTTGACTCCTACCGACGCCTAGTCCAAATGTTTGGTGGCACCGTGCTCGGCATCGAGCATGACGTGTTTGAAGCAGCGATGGATGCTGCCAAAGAGGTCCGCGGTACCAGTGCCGACACCGATCTGACGGCCGATGACCTCGCTGGGCTGGTTGCGACGTACAAAGAACTCATCAAGCAGCATGCGGGCCGCGACTTTCCGCAAAACCCGCGCGAGCAACTAGACCTTGCCGTCAAGGCAGTGTTCGACTCCTGGAACACCGACCGAGCGGCGCTGTATCGCCGCCAAGAGCGCATCCCGGACAACCTGGGCACGGCCGTGAATGTGCAGGCCATGGTCTTTGGCAACCAAGGTGAGCAAAGCGGCTCAGGGGTGTGCTTCACCCGTGACCCAGCAAGCGGTGACGTGGGCGTCTACGGCGACTACCTGCAAAACGCGCAAGGCGAAGACGTGGTGGCTGGCATTCGCAACACCGTCGCGCTGGCCGACCTGGAGGCGCTGGACAAGACGTCGTACGACGAACTCATCGCCATCATGGACACACTTGAGAAGCACTACAAAGACATGTGCGACATCGAGTTCACCATTGAGCGCGGCAAACTGTGGATGCTGCAAACGCGCGTCGGCAAGCGCACCCCCGAGGCTGCGTTCCGGATCGCCGCACACATGGTGGATGAAGGACTCATCGATCTCGACGAAGCCCTGCGCCGCGTCAACGGTGCCCAACTGGCCTCGCTGATGTTCCCGCGTTTCGACACCGACGCTGAGCGCACCTTGCTGGCCGTGGGCATGAACGCGTCCCCAGGTGCAGCCGTCGGCAGGGCCGTTTTTGACTGGGCCACAGCGGTCGAATGGACTGAGCGCGGCGACGACGTGATCTTGGTGCGCAAGGAAACCTCACCCGATGACTTGCACGGGATGATGGTCGCCAAAGGCATCTTGACCTCGCGTGGCGGCAAGACCTCACACGCGGCCGTCGTTGCTCGCGGCATGGGACGCACTTGTGTGTGCGGAGCCGACGATCTCGATGTCGACACCAAAGCCGGCAAATTCGTCGTGCGCGAGACCGGCAAGGTCATCGAAGAAGGTGACGTCATCTCCATCGATGGCACCACCGGCGAGATCTTTGACGGCGCTGTGCCGGTGGCTGACTCCAAGGTGGTTCGCTACTTCGAGGGTGACGCCTCCGATGACCACTTGGTGGCATCAGTGGCCTTGCTGATGGAGCACGCGGACGCCGTACGCCGCATGAAGGTGCGCGCCAACTCCGACACCCCTGACGACTCCGAACGTGCCCGTCGCTTTGGCGCGCAAGGTGTTGGCCTGTGCCGCACCGAGCACATGTTCTTGGGGGAGCGGCGACCGCTCGTTGAGAACCTGATCGTCGCAGAAACCCCTGCAGAGCAAGCCGAGGCCCTCGACGCGTTGTTGCCACTGCAGCGCGATGACTTCGTGGGCATCTTGGAAGCGATGGACGGACTTCCAGTCACCATCCGACTTCTCGACCCGCCGCTGCACGAGTTCCTCCCCGACTTCACCGAACTCTCGGTGCAACTGGCTGTTGCTGAGATGCGGGGGCACCGCAAACGCCACGACCGCAAGGTGCTCGACGCGGTCAAGCGACTGCACGAGATGAACCCCATGCTCGGCATGCGGGGCGTGCGCCTGGGCATCGTCATCCCCGGGCTCTACACGATGCAGGTGCGAGCCATCTTGGAGGCCACCGCAATCTTGAAGGGCCGCGGCCTCAACCCGCTGCCCGAGATCATGATCCCGCTCGTGGCCACGGTCACCGAGTTGGAACTGATGAAGAAGGAAATCGCCGTCATCGCCGACCTGGTTCGAGGCGAAACCGGTCAAGAGCTCCCCTTCAGTGTCGGCACCATGATCGAGTTGCCTCGCGCCGCCAAGACCGCAGACCAGATCGCTGGAGTCGCGGAGTTCTTCTCCTTCGGCACAAACGACTTGACCCAAATGACCTGGGGATTCTCCCGAGACGACGTCGAAGCATCGTTCTTTAGTGAGTACTTCACTAAGGGCATCTTCTCCGTGTCGCCCTTTGAGTCCATCGACATCGAAGGGGTTGGTGCACTCGTCAGCGAGGCGGTAGCAAAGGGACGGGCTGCGCGCCCCGACATCCACCTAGGTGTCTGTGGCGAACACGGCGGCGACCCGCACTCCATCGCGTTCTTCGACAGCATCGGGCTCGACTATGTGTCGTGTTCGCCCTATCGCGTGCCTGTTGCGAGGTTGGAAGCTGGGCGCGCCGCGGTTTCGGTTGGGGGGTAGAAGTCACAAGTAAACCTGTGACTTTGCCGCTTTGCGGGGAGGATCTTCCCCGCAAAGCGCACAACATCCCGGTGAAGCATCGAGTGTGTTCCGCATGGCGGCGCGGTTGCTGCCCTGACTCAGGGAATCAGAGATAGCTCAGCAACCACGACGGCGACATCGCTTGCGCGCCGGCAGCCTCGACAGCCGAGCGAAGCAGGCGGTCTGCGGTGATCACCGTGACCTGATGGCCTGCCTCGACTCGGGTGCGAGCCTCCCGTGTGATCGCTGAGTCGCCATCGCGTGGGGCGTGTACGACGAGCACATGCCCGTCTCGGCCCTTGCGAACCCCACCCTTTGCTTGCCCTTCGAGCACCAGCACGATCTCATCGTGGGGCAGGTCGGCGACCACCAACTGATGGTGCAACCGAGCAGCAGCGCCTTGTCGGTCGTTCCACCAACCATCTGGATTGGTGCCCACCACATTGGCGGCGTCAACGACCAAGATCTGCATGCGGCCTAGGGTTTCACACCTTTGCTCGGGTGAAGCGTCCGCGCACAACCGAAACGATGAGAGTGACCAACCCCCCGAACACCAACAACCAGCCCAGTGGGATCAGAAAGAAGGGCTCGTGGAGGAACCCTTGGGCATCGACGTACGACACGGCGTTTGAGTAAACCCCAAAAGACGGCCCGACCAGAATTGAAATGAGTGCTCCGACTCTTACCTTTGTCATGACTCAATTCTTGAACAGCACGACTGCAGATCGGGTCGGAAAAGTGTGCAGAATCCGTGCGGATCAAGGGCCACGGGTGGCCGCTTTTGGAGGAACCTCCCACGGAAAACTTGCGCTTCCCATGTGAAGTTTCACATGGGAACCGCAAGTTTCACCGGGTACCCGGAGAAACCAACACTCTCAGCCCAGCGCCTCAACAACCTCGTAGTCGGTGAGGGTTTCCACGAGCTTGGCTGCCTGAGCGCGACCATCACCAAGCAGGTGGTCAAGGGCGGTGAGGCGGGCGGTGTAGTGGCCCACGACGTACTCCGCAGTCATCCCGATGCCACCGTGCATTTGGATGGCTTCTTGGCCCACGTGACGTCCGGCTTTGGCGGTTTGGAGTTTGGCTCGGGCAGCGGCCTCGATCACTGCACTCGGGGAGGGGTTTGCGTCGAGAACCATGCTGGCCCACATCACGATCGAGCGAGTCAGTTGCACCGAGGTGTACATATCGGCGGCCCGGAACACCAGCGCCTGGAACCTGTTGAGCGTCACCCCAAATTGCTTGCGGGTGGTCAGGTAGTTGGTGGTGAGTTTGAGGGCCTCTTCCATGCAGCCAAGTGCCTCGTGGCAGTAGGCGATCTGGGCGGCGGCAACTGCGTGCGAGATCTCGGCGCAGCGGTCCACCGCATCGCCTAAAGCAACGGCGGGGGTTGACTCAAACACCACGCGGGCGGCTTGACCGCCATCGAAGGTGGAGTACGTCGCCACCTCGCAGTCATCGGGGGAGACCAAGAACAAGCCAACGTGCTCCTCATCAAAGAGCGCGCTGACGACGAACACCGAGGCGAGTCCGCCGTCGATGACGGGCTCCTTGACTCCGCTCAGCACCCAGCCGTCGCCTTGACGAGTGGCCCTCACGCCACCGGCATTGAACGACCAGCGGTGTCCGGGCTCGAGGCCAGCGAAGATCGGCACCGCCATACCCTCAGAAATTTCCCCCAGCAATCCGTGCTGCTCGGTGGTGCCGCAGGCATCAATGAGGCCGCCGGCCAACACGACTGCTTCGACGTATGGCTCAGGTGCCAACGCGGCACCCATCTGTTCGGCAACCAATGACACTTCGATCGGCCCGGCTCCCATGCCGCCATCAGCCTCGGCAAACGGCAGTCCGAGCAGGCCCATCTGGGCGAACTCGGCCCATCGCGATTCGCCTGGCACGTCTGGGGTGCCCAGAGTGATCAGGCTCTTGATGGCGTCTTGGAGGGCGAGTTGGTCGTCGTCGTACGTGAAATCCATGTCAGTTCCTCACAGTCCCAAGATCGTGCCAGCGATGATCTGGCGTTGAATCTCGTTGGAGCCGCCATAGATGGAGGCCTTGCGGAGATTGAGGTACGACGGCGCAGACGAGCGTGCCCATTGCGGCACACCTGAGTCGGCTCCGGCGCCCGATGCCAATGAGAGGGGACCAGCGACGTCGACCATGAGTTCGGAGACGGCCTGCTGAATCTCGGTGCCTTTGAGTTTGAGCACCGATGAGGCCGGGTGGGGCTTGCCGTCGGAGGAGTTGGCAACCACTCGCAAAGCGGTGAGCTCGAGGGCAAGCAGTTCGTTTTCGAGTTCGACGATCTTGGTCGCAACCAAGGGGTCATCGAGTTGACCGGTCTCGAGGGCAACTCGTTTCACTTTGGCGAGCGCGCGTTTTGATGCCCCGACAGGTGCCACTCCCACGCGCTCGTTGCCCAACAGGAACTTGGCGTAGGACCAGCCTTGGTTGACCTCGCCCACGAGGTTCTCGCCCGGCACTCGCACGTTGTCGAAGAACACCTCGTTAACTTCATAACCCCCATCGATCAGCTTGATCGGGCGCAGGGTGACGCCGGGGGAGTCCATTGGGATCAGCAAGAAACTGATGCCCTTTTGCGGGCGATCGGCCTCAGGATCGGTGCGCACGAGATTGAAGATCCAGTCGGCGTACTGCCCCAACGTCGTCCACGTCTTTTGTCCGTTGACGATCCAGTCATCGCCGTCTCGCACCGCGGAGGTGCGCAGGGAGGCCAGGTCGGAGCCCGCGTTGGGCTCGGAGAAGCCTTGGCACCACCAGATGTCGAGGTTCGCAGTGGCCGGCAAGAAGCGTTCTTTGACGGCTTGTGACCCAAAGTTGGCGATGACGGGACCGACCATGTTGGCGTTGAAGGCCAGGGGTGCGGGGACGCCAGCCATGATCATTTCTTCGTGCCAAATGTGGCGTTGCAAAGGAGTCCAGTCTTGGCCGCCCCACTCGGTGGGCCAACCGGGCACTGCCAAGCCAGCGGCGTTGAGGATGC
>CALMMO010000180.1 GCA_937868455.1 uncultured Marmoricola sp. | reverse complement strand
CCGGTCATGAAATCGATGCCGCCGCACAAGACTCGCCAAAAGTCTTCGTGCCGCCACATCACGCCCTTGGGATAGCCGGTGGTGCCGCCGGTGTAGACGATGTAGACGTCATCGTTGCTGCGGGGAGCAAAGTCGCGTTCGGCGCTTTGACCCGCCACGGCATCGGCCCACAAGACTCCGTCGTACGACGACACATCGGCATCACAATCGGGCTCACCTGTCTCAGGCATCACCACAACGGTCTTGATCGCCGGATGGTTGGGCATCGTGCGTGACACCAAGGGGGCATAACCACGCTCGTGAATGAGAGCGACCATGTCTGAGTTGTCGAAGAGGTAGTTGAGTTCGGCCTCGACATAGCGGTAGTTGACGTTGATGGCGACCGCGCGAATCTTGAAGATCGCCAACAGAGCAACCACGTGTTCGATCGAGTTCTTGGCATAGATGCCGACGTGATCGCCGACGCCGATGCCGCGCGAGGTGAGGAAGTGAGCCAGTTGGTTCGCCTCGGCCTCCAACTCGGCGTATGTGACGCTTCGCGAGCCCATCATCACGATCGGGCGATCAGGCACCACGTCGACGGCGTGCTCAAAGAAGTCAGCAATGTTCAAAGCCATGCGCCAAGACTAGAACACGTTCTTGTTTTGTCCTACGGTCAGGGCATGAGCCAACCGCATGCACTCGTCGAACTTCGCGACCACACCTTGATCATCACCATGAATCGGCCCGAGAAGCGCAATGCGCTCTCTGGAGAAATGCTGGCCATCATGACCGAGGCCTGGGACCGCATTGAAGAAGATGATGAGGTCAGGGTGGCGATTCTGACCGGCGCGGGCGGCGCATTTTGTGCCGGAGCGGACCTGCAAGCCATGACGTCCTCACACCCGGGAGACAACCGCAGTTTCGATGCCAGCTTCATCAAGGGCCTGCTCAAGGGATTCCGGCTCACCAAGCCGTTGATCGCTGCGGTCGAAGGGCCAGCCATTGCCGGGGGTACCGAGATCTTGCAAGGCACCGACATTCGGGTTGCCGGCAAATCAGCTCGGTTTGGAGTCTCCGAGGTCAAGTGGTCGCTTTACCCAATGGGTGGCTCGGCGGTGCGACTCCCCCGACAGATTCCCTACACCGTGGCCGCTGATCTGCTGCTCACTGGCCGCCACATCACTGCCCCTGAAGCGCTCCAGATGGGCCTGATCGGGCACGTCGTACCCGACGGAACGGCGTTGGACAAGGCACTGGAGTTGGCAGCCTTGATCAGTGCCAACGGTCCACTTGCCGTGCGCGCGGTGCTCAAGACCATGCGCGATAGCGAAGGTAAGCACGAGAACGATTGCTGGGCCGATGACGCTGAGGTGGGCATGGCAGTGTTTCGATCCAATGACGCCAAGGAAGGACCGCGCGCTTTTATGGAGAAGCGGGCACCCAAGTTCACCGGCTCATAGCCCCGCCTTTGTGGCAAGGCACTTGGCCCTAGGCTCAACGACGTGAGTGATCCATTCAATGCGGTGCCGTGGTTCATCCTCTTCGCCGTCGCGGCGTTCGGGCTTGTGTTTGCAGTCGGCATCTTTAGCTATCTCCAGAACAAGAAGCGGCGTGAGGCCATCGCTGCGATGAGCGCCAAGCACGAGTGGACGTACGTCGAGCGTGACGACTCCTGGGTCGACAGATTCGAAGGTCCCCCCTTTGGGCGGGGCCGCGACCGTCGGGCCACCAATATCGTGTCGGGCAAGTACGAGGGCCGCTTCTTCGTCGCCTTCGACTACAGATACTCCACAGAGTCAACGAGCACTGACTCCCAAGGCCGCACGAGCACCTCCACTCAGTACCACCACTATTCGGTGACAGCCCTTGACCTCGCCACTGACTTCCCCCTCCTTTCGGTGGAACCCGAGGGGATGTTCTCTCGACTCATTGGTCGCTTGACCAACTCCGATATCGAACTTGAGTCCGAGGCGTTCAACCGGGCCTTTCGAGTGACCTGCCCAGATCGCAAATTCGCCTCCGACG
>CALMMO010000179.1 GCA_937868455.1 uncultured Marmoricola sp. | reverse complement strand
CACTGCCCACTACGCTCACCCCATGCCCCCACGTCTGCTTGGCCCTGCTGAAGTGCGGGCTTTGGCGGCCGAACTCGGGTTGCGGCCCACCAAGCAACGCGGGCAGAACTTCGTCATTGACCCCAACACCGTGCGGCGGATCGTGCGCGAGGCGCGGCTCGAGTCCGATGATGTCGTGCTTGAAGTTGGACCGGGGTTGGGCAGTCTGACCCTGGCCCTGCTTGAGCAGGTCCAGCGGGTGACTGCGATCGAAATCGATCCTTTGCTGGCTGCGCGTTTGCCGCAGACGGTTGCCGAGTTCGCCCCCGATCAGGCTTACGGGTTTGTGGTGGTGGAGGCCGATGCACTGCGGATCACGCAGATCCCCGGACCGGCTCCCACCGCCCTCGTGGCGAACTTGCCCTACAACGTCAGCGTTCCCGTGCTGCTTCATTTGCTGGAGAAGGTGCCCACGCTGCGCACTGTGCTGGTGATGGTGCAACTCGAAGTCGCCGATCGCTTGGCGGCGGGGCCGGGCTCGAAGATCTATGGAGTGCCCTCGCTCAAGGCTGCGTGGTATGCCGACGTACGCCGTGCCGGCGTCATTGGCCGCAACGTGTTTTGGCCCGCACCTAACGTCGACTCCGGACTGGTCCGCATGGATCGGCGCCCACCCCCGGCCACCGATGTGTCGCGCGAGAAGGTGTTTGGCGTGATCGATGCGGCCTTTGCCCAACGTCGCAAGACGTTGCGCGCGACCTTGAAGTCGATGGCAGGTGGGCCCGAGGCCATTGACGCCGCGTTGGCCAGAGCAGGAGTGGACCCATCGGCTCGGGGAGAATCGTTAGGGATAGATGAGTTCGTGGCCATAGCGAGGCAAGTGTGAGTTCGAGTTCGGTCACCGTGCGCGCGGCCGCCAAAATCAACGTCGCCCTCAAAGTGGGCCCACCGCGACCTGACGGGTTTCACCCGCTGAGCACCATCTATCAAGCCATTGGCTTGTACGACGACGTCACCGTCGCCGATGCCCCGCACTGGTCGCTGAGCCTGGATGCTCACCACCGCATCGACGCGAGCGAGGTGCCCCTCGACGACACCAACATCGCCATGCGAGCCGGGGTCGCGCTGGTGGCCCACCATGGCGTGGAGCGGTGTGCCAGCGTCCACATCAACAAGGGCATTCCGGTAGCTGGTGGACTGGCCGGTGGATCGGCAGACGCGGCCGCCACCTTGGTGGCGTTGGACCGGCTGTGGGACCTGAACACCAGCGACGAGGACCTGCTAGCCATCGCTGCGGACTTGGGCAGCGATGTGCCGTTCGCCTTGGTCGGCGGCACAGCACTGGGCACTGGTCGCGGCGAACTTGTCACCCCACTCAGCGACGCTGGCTCGTGGTGGTGGGTGGTTGTCGAGTCAGACATCGGGTTGTCGACCCCGCAGGTCTACCGAGAGTTTGATCGACTCGATGTAGACAACTACGAGGACGCCTTGAGTGCGGGTGTGCGTGACGCGCTCGGCGCGGGTGACCCCATGGCCTTGTGCGACTTGCTGGTCAACGACCTCACCGACGCGGCGTTGAGTCTGCGTCCCGACTTGGCCCAGGTCCGCGATGACGGGCTCGCCTCGGGGGCACTAGCGGCATTGCTCTCAGGCTCGGGGCCGACGTACTTGCTCTTCTGTGCTGATGCTGAGCACGCCAAGAACGTGATGCGTGGCATGGCCGCGCGTGGCTACGAACGGGTCAGTGCGTGTGCCGCCCCGGTCGCTGGCGCCCATGTCGTGACCTATGACGGTGACCTATGACCAACTTGGTGAACCTCGAGCGAGTGACGAAGTCCTACGGCGTCAGGCTCCTGCTCGATGAAGTGAGCCTCGGCATCTCCGACACCGACCGCATCGGCGTGGTGGGCCGCAACGGCGATGGCAAAACGACCCTGTTGAACCTCATTGCTGGACGCGAAGGCCCCGATCAGGGGCGCATCTCGCGCAATCGGGGCCTGCATGTGGGGTATCTCGATCAGCGCGATGAATTGGACGATTCACACTCGGTGCGTGAAGCCGTGCTGGGTGGTCGCAGCGACCATGAATGGCTCGCCGATCGGGCCACCCGATCCCTCGTCGAGGTGCTTTTGGCGGGGGTCGAACTCGACCGCGCTGTGCATGGGCTCTCTGGTGGCGAACGCCGTCGATGTGCCTTGGCTGCTTTGCTGCTCGATAAGCACGACCTGCTCATCTTGGATGAGCCGACGAACCACCTTGATGTGGAGGCGGTGGCCTGGCTGGCCGAGCACCTCAATGGCCTGGATTCGGCCTTGGTGGTCGTGACCCACGATCGCTGGTTCCTCGATGAGGTGTGCCTGAGCACGTGGGAAGTCCACGACGGCCAGATTGATTCCTATGAAGGTGGCTATGCAGCCTTCGTGCTCGCCAAGGCTGAGCGTCAACGCCAAGCCGCAGCGTCTGAGTCTCGACGCCAAAACCTGATGCGCAAGGAACTTGCTTGGTTGCGTCGCGGAGCGCCCGCGCGCACGTCGAAGCCGAAGTTCCGCATCGATGCAGCCAACGCGCTGATTGAAGACGTGCCCGACCCACGCGATCGGCTCGAACTGCAACGCTTCGCGACTCAGCGACTGGGCAAAGACGTGGTCGATCTCGAACTCGTCGATCTGGTGCGCGGGGAGCGGCAATTGCTCAATCACGCGACATGGCGCCTTGGCCCTGGAGATCGCATCGGCATCGTGGGCGTCAACGGCGCTGGCAAAACCTCGGTGCTGGGTCTGGTCGCGGGCAGCCTCCGACCGACTGCCGGTCGGGTCAAGCACGGAC
>CALMMO010000178.1 GCA_937868455.1 uncultured Marmoricola sp. | reverse complement strand
GTGCTTCACCCGGATGTTTGGCGCTTTGCGGGGAGGATCCTCCCCGCAAAGCGGCAAAGTCACAGGTTTACTTGTGACTTTTACAGGGTTTTCATCGGCACACGAACGCCCCGCTCAGCGGCAACTTCCACGGCGCGGTCATAGCCAGCATCAACGTGCCGGATAACCCCCATGCCGGGGTCGTTGGTGAGCACGCGCTCGATCTTTTCAGCAGCAAGAGCGGTGCCGTCGGCGACGCAGACTTGGCCGGCGTGCAGCGAGCGGCCGATGCCGACGCCGCCGCCGTGGTGGAAGGAGACCCAGGTGGCGCCCGAGGAGGTGCTCACCAATGCGTTGAGCACTGCCCAGTCACCGATGGCGTCGGAGCCATCGATCATCCCTTCGGTTTCACGGTACGGCGATGCGACGGACCCGCAGTCGAGGTGGTCTCGTCCGATGACGATGGGAGCGGAGAGTTCCCCTGAGGCGACCATTTCGTTGAACTTGAGGCCGGCGAGGTGGCGTTCGCCGTACCCAAGCCAGCAAATCCGCGCCGGGAGGCCTTGGTAGGCGACTCGTTCGCTGGCCATGTTGATCCACTTGTGCAGGCGCTCGTTGTCGGGGAAGAGCTCCAAGATGGCCCGGTCGGTGGCGGCGATGTCGGCCGGGTCGCCTGAGAGGGCTGCCCAGCGGAAGGGGCCTTTGCCTTCGCAGAACAGTGGCCGGATGTAGGCGGGCACGAAGCCTGGGAACTCGAAGGCGCGGTCATAGCCGCCCTTGCGGGCTTCGTCGCGAATCGAGTTGCCGTAATCGAAGACTTCGGCACCAGCGTCTTGGAACTCCACCATGGCCCGCACGTGCATGGCCATGGCTTCTTGGGCGCGCTTGGTGAATCCGCGCGGGTCGGTGGTGCGCTCTTCTTCCCACTTCTCAAAGGGGGTGCCCACGGGCAGGTAGAACAGCGGGTCGTGGGCCGAGGTTTGGTCGGTGACGATGTCGATGAGCGGACCGTCACCGGCTTCGAGGCGGTCGTGGTGCATCTCCAGGAGGGCGGGGAGAAGTTCGGCGGCATTGCCCAACAGACCGATCGACACGGCCCGCTTGGCGGCCTTTGCCTCGAGGGCTCGGGCGACGGCGTCTTCAAGTGAGTCGGCCAGTTCGTCGAGGTAGCGCGTTTCGAGGCGGCGCTGAATGCGGTGCGGGTCGCACTCGATGCAGATGGCGACACCGTCGTTCATGGTGACGGCCAGCGGTTGGGCGCCACCCATGCCTCCGAGTCCGGCAGTGAGGGTGATCGTGCCCGCGAGGGTGCCACCGAACCGCTTGTCGGCGACGGCAGCGAAGGTCTCGAAGGTGCCCTGCAGGATGCCTTGGGTGCCGATGTAGATCCACGACCCGGCGGTCATTTGCCCATACATGGTCAGGCCGAGGTCTTCGAGACGCCGGAACTCTTCCCAGTTCGCCCAGTCGCCGACCAGGTTGGAGTTGGCGATCAGCACGCGCGGCGCCCACTCGTGGGTGCGGAAAACTCCCACGGGCTTACCGCTCTGCACCAAAAGGGTCTCGTCGTCCTTGAGGGTGCGCAGGCTGGCCAAGATGGCGTCGTACGCCTCCCAGGTGCGCGCAGCCTTGCCGGTGCCGCCGTACACAACGAGGTCTTCGGGCCGCTCGGCGTTATCGGGGTCGAGGTTGTTCATCAGCATCCGAAGCGGGGCCTCGGTCTGCCACGAGCCGCAACTCAGGTCGGTGCCGGTGGGGGCGTGGATGGGCAAACGGTGGTTCATCTCAACTCCTATTTCAGTTCGCCGAGCACAGATTCGGCTGCCGCGAGCACCGCGCCTGATCCGACGAGTGCGACTGCGGCTTCGATTTGTGGGGACAAGTAGTCATCGGGTCCGGGCGCCCCGACGCCACCCTCGCGCAAGGTGGCGATAACGGCAGCGGTGGCCGGTGCGGGTTCGAGCGGAGCCCGCAGGTTCAACGCACGTGCGGCGGTCAAAACCTCGATCGCCAGCACCCTGGTCAGCCCATCGACCGACTTGCGCAGTTTGCGAGCCGCATGCCATCCCATCGACACGTGGTCTTCTTGCATCGCGCTGCTGGGGATCGAGTCCACGCTGGCGGGGTTGGCCAGTCGCTTCATCTCCGAAACGACGGCGGCCTGGGCGTACTGCGCGATCATCAGTCCGCTGTCGACGCCCGGGTCGTGGGCCAGGAAGGGTGGCAACCCGTTGTTGCGGGACTTGTCGAGGAATCGGTCAGTGCGTCGCTCGCTAATCGAGGCGACGTCAGCTGCCACGATCGCCGCGAAATCGAGGACGTAGGCGACGGGAGCGCCGTGGAAGTTTCCGTTGGACTCGACTCGACCGTCATCGAGCACCACGGGGTTGTCGACCGCAGATTGAAGCTCTCGGCCAGCCACCAGCGCGCAGTGATCAATGGAGTCCCGAGCGGCACCGTGCACCTGGGGGCTGCACCGCAGCGAATAGGCGTCTTGGACTCGGTTGCAGTCGGGTCCGCGGTGAGAATCAACGACCCCGGAGTCCTTAAGCAACGCGGCGATGTTGGCTGCCGAACTCTGCTGGCCGGGGTGGGGACGCAACGAGTGCAACTCGGGTGCAAAGACTCGGTCGGTGCCCAGTTGGCCTTCGACGCTCATGGCTGCAGCGATGTCCGCCGTACGCAACAAAACCCGCAGGTCTTCAATGGCCAGCACCAACATGCCGAGCATGCCGTCGGTGCCATTGATCAGCGCCAAGCCTTCCTTGGCAGCCAAGGTGAGCGGGGTCAGGCCCGTGTTGCGCAGCGCCTCGGCAGCGGGCATGAGGTCGCCGTTTGAGTCGCGTACGTCGCCCTCTCCCATCAGCGCCAACGCACAGTGCGCAAGAGGAGCCAGGTCACCTGAGCAGCCCAGCGAGCCGTACTCCCTGACCACGGGGGTGATGCCGTGAGTCAACAGGTCGGCCATGAGCTGGGCGGTTTCAAGGCGAATGCCCGTGTGGCCGGTGGCTTGAGTGGACAACCGCAGCAACATCAGTGCTCGAATGACCTCGCGCTCGACCTCTGGTCCGGTGCCGGCCGCATGTGAGCGAACCAACGAGCGCTGCAATTGCTCGCGCTGCGCGGTGGGGATGTGCTTGGTGGCCAAGGCCCCAAAGCCAGTTGAAATGCCGTAAGCCGGCGTCGGGGAGGCTGCCAGATCTTCAACTACTTGGCGTGCTCGGCCGATCGCGGCAACTGCGTCAGCACCCAATTGCACACCGGCTCCATGGCGAGCAACCGCCACAACATCCTCGAACGAAACCGGGCCGACGCCCACCGTCACCATCATGAGGTCCATTGCGCCAGTTCGACCGAGTTACCGCATCACCTGGAGGGTGGGCACAGTCTCGGATTTGAGATTTGCTCCGAGTTTACGGGGGCGGCGTGGGGGTCGAACTCGGTGAGACCGTGAGTTCGGGATGGGCTGGAAGTTCTTGGGCGGAGTACACCAGTTCCTGGTATTCACCCACCTGGAACGTTTCATTGGTCTCAAGCACGACCCATTGGATGCCGACCGGTCGGCCATCGCGGTAGGTGATCAA
>CALMMO010000177.1 GCA_937868455.1 uncultured Marmoricola sp. | reverse complement strand
TGGCGGACACGTGCACGATGCCGTTGGCGTCGATGTCGAAGGTGACCTCGATCTGGGGAACACCGCGCGGAGCCGGCGGCAGGCCGGTCAGCTCGAAGTTGCCCAGAGGCTGGTTCTGCGCCCACATTGAACGCTCACCTTGAGCCACCTTGATCTCCACCGAGGGCTGGTTGTCAGCAGCAGTCGAGAAGACTTCGGACTTCTTGGTCGGGATGGTGGTGTTGCGCTCGATGAGCACGGTCATCACGCCGCCCATGGTCTCGATGCCCAGGCTCAGCGGGGTCACGTCGAGGAGCAGAACGTCCTTGACTTCACCCTTGAGTACGCCGGCCTGCAAAGCCGCACCGACCGCGACAACCTCGTCGGGGTTGACACCCTTGTTGGGCTCGCGACCGATGAGTTCCTTCACCACGTCGGCAACAGCAGGCATGCGGGTCGAGCCACCAACGAGCACCACGTGGTCGACGTCCTTGACGTCCACGCCAGCGTCCTTGATGACCGAACGGAACGGCGCCTTGGTGCGCTCAAGCAGGTCAGCGGTGAGCTTTTGGAACTCAGCGCGGGTCAACTTCTCCTCAAAGTGCAGCGGGCCAGACTCACCGTGGGTGATGTAGGGCAGGTGCACAGTGGTTTCGCTTGAGGACGAGAGTTCGATCTTGGCCTTTTCGGCTGACTCTTGGAGACGCTGCAAGGCGATCTTGTCTTTGCTCAGGTCAACACCGTTGTTGTCCTTGAACTTCTTGATCATCCACTCGACGATGCGCTCGTCCCAGTCGTCTCCGCCCAGGTGGTTGTCACCGCTGGTGGCCTTGACTTCAACGACGCCTTCACCGATCTCAAGCAGCGACACGTCGAAGGTGCCACCACCGAGGTCAAACACCAAGATGGTCTGGTCGTCGCCCTTGTCGAGGCCATAGGCCAGCGCAGCCGCGGTGGGCTCGTTGACGATGCGGCTCACGGTCAGACCGGCAATTTCACCGGCTTCTTTGGTGGCTTGACGCTGCGCGTCTGAGAAGTACGCCGGCACGGTGATAACCGCATCGGTGACGGTCTCGCCAAGGTATGCCTCAGCGTCACGCTTCAACTTCTGCAAGATGAAGGCGCTGATCTGCTGGGGGGTGAAGTCCTTGTCGTCGATCTTCACCTTCCAGTCAGTGCCCATGTGGCGCTTGACCGAACGGATGGTGCGGTCGACGTTGGTGACGGCCTGTCGCTTGGCGACTTCGCCGACAAGAACCTCGCCTGACTTTGCAAACGCAACCACCGAGGGGGTGGTGCGGGCGCCCTCGGCGTTGGCGATGACAGTTGGCTCGCCACCTTCGAGGACAGAGACGACGGAGTTCGTCGTACCAAGGTCGATTCCGACCGCTCGTGCCATGTGAGTTACCTCCATTTATGGCCCACTTGGTCTCGGGGCCGTGAGTTTGGGGAGTGCAGCCTTGCGGCTTCACTAACTTGAGTCGATCGTACTCAACTCTTGTCACAGACCCCAACGCAGGGGGGTCTAGGAATTGTTCCCGCGTGCCCGTGAATATTTGAACCAGGTTCTGGCTAGCCAGAGTGACACTTCAGGCTGCACAAGGCAGGCTGTGCTCCATGCCGATGAAGCCCACCACCATTGTTCTCTTTGGAGCGACGGGTGATTTATCTCGCCGCAAACTTCTGCCCGGACTCCTGCACCTGTTTCAGTCGGGTCTGATGGCAGACATCCAGGTCATTGGTACGTCGCTGGAGGAGTACACCACCGAGACCTTCATCGAGTTCGTGGAGCAGTCCGTCAAAGAGTTCAGCGACGAGCCCATCGACCAAAATCTGTGGTCGGACTTCACCGCGCGCCTCCACTTTGTCCCTGGTTCTGCGGGAGCGGAGGGATTGCGCAAGGCAGTGCTGGAAGCTGAGCTCAACTGGGCCGGTCAGGGACCGAGTCGGTTGCACTACCTCTCGGTGCCACCCAAGGCCGCCCTTGCCGTCGTACACCTGCTTGAGGAAGCCAAGTTGGTGGACCACAGCCGGATCATCATGGAGAAGCCATTCGGCACCGACCTGGAGAGCGCGAAGCGGCTCAACGCCGAACTTCACACGGTCTTCAGCGAAGAGCAGATCTTTCGCATCGATCACTTCTTGGGCAAGGAAGCTGCCCAAAACATCTTGGCGTTTAGGTTCGCCAACGGACTCTTCGAGCCGATTTGGCACCGCAACAACATCGACCACGTGCAGATCGACGTACCTGAAAGCCTCGGCCTAGAGCAACGCGCCGACTTCTACGAAAACACCGGCGCCTACAAAGACATGGTCGTCACCCACTTGTTCCAGGTCATGGCCTTCACCGCGATGGAACCGCCCACATCGTTCGACCCGATGGCGATCACCGAGGAGAAGAACAAGGTCTTCCGGTCGATGCTGCCCATCGACCCACACGACGTGGTGCGTGGGCAGTACGTCGGCTATCGCGACATCAAAGGCGTCAAACCAGACTCCGAAACCGAGACCTTCATTGCGTTGAAGTGCTACATCGACAACTGGCGCTGGGCCGGCGTGCCGTTCTATCTGCGCACCGGCAAGCGGATGGCCGAAGGCGCCCGGATCATCTCGATCGCCTTCAAAGAACCACCCAAATCGATGTTTCCTGAGGACTCCGGGTTGGGTGATCACGGCCCCGACCACCTGACCTTCGACCTGGCTGACAAGGCCCGGATGTCGCTGTCGTTCTACGGCAAACACCCCGGACCCGGGATGCGGTTAGACAAGTTGTCGATGCAGTTTGCGATGCAAGACACCACGTGGGCTGGCTCCGTGCTCGAGGCCTACGAGCGTCTGATTTATGACGCGGCGAGGGGCGACCACACCCTGTTCAACACCGCTGAAGGCATCGAGCGATTGTGGGAACTCTCCACTGCCCTGTTGGAGCACCCGCCCGTCGTACGCCCCTATCAGCAGGGGTCCTACGGACCGAACCAAATCCACCAACTCATCGCCCCGCACACCTGGCGCCTGCCATTTGAGCGCACATGGCGTGAGTCGGATCCCGGTTCTGCTTCTTGACCCGCGTGGTGTCATAGGCCCATGACGATCCCCAACCTCACGCTGAACGACGGACACTCGATCCCCCAACTTGGGTTCGGCGTGTTCCAGGTGCCACCGCCAGAGACCGAGGCCACCGTGCTGGCCGCCTTTGAGGCTGGTTACCGCCACATCGACACCGCGCAGATGTATGGCAACGAGTCCGGCGTTGGCGCCGCCGTACGCACTAGCGGGTTAGGCCGCGACGATGTCTACATCACCAGCAAACTCAACAACGGCTTCCACCGCCCTGATGACGCGCGGCGCAGCTTTGATCGCTCGCTCGACGCCTTGGGCATGGAGTACGTCGACCTGTTCTTGATCCACTGGCCGCTGCCCACCCTCTACGACGGCGACTTCGTCTCGACCTGGCAGACGCTGATTGAGTTTCGCAACGAGGGGCGGGCGCGCTCCATCGGCGTGAGCAACTTCCACCCCGATCATCTAGCGCGACTGCGAGCCGAAACCGATGTCATCCCCGCGGTAAACCAGATCGAGGTGCACCCTCAACTGACCAACGAAGCCGCGCGGGCCGCCAGTTTGGCGCAAGGCACCCTGGTTGAGGCTTGGTCACCCATCGGTCGCGGCCGTATCCTCGATGACCCAGATCTGCTTGCCATCGCGGCGCGAGCCGGGCGCACAGTCGCCCAGACGATCTTGCGCTGGCACCTGCAGCGAGGCGACATCATCTTCCCCAAGTCGATGCATCCTGAGCGCATGCGCGAAAACATTGCCATCTTCGACTTCACCCTCAGCGACGACGATATGGCCGCGATCAGTGCCTTTGATCGTGGGGAAGCCGGGCGCATTGGGCCCAATCCCGACACCTTTGCGTGGATCCCTGAGTGATTTTGTGGGGGTGTGAAAGTCACAAGTAAACCTGTGACTTTGGCGCCTCACCCGGATGATCCTCCCCGCAAAGCGACAAACATCCGGGCAAAGCATGGGGCCATGGGCTAACAGTCAGTGGTGCATCACACAGGGGTTCGACGGACGTGAGGCAGGATGACCCGGTGAGCACAAGCCAGTTCGGGTGGCGGCCGTTGATCGCTCCGGCATACGTCCCCGCGGCAAGTGCCTCCACCGCCCACGGCGCGATGCTCGCAGTCTTGGTGTTGCAGGCTCTTGATCTGGGTGCCTCCGCCCAACTCACCTCGTTGATCGCGGCCGGCTTCGGGGTTGGTTCACTGCTCTTCTCGTTGCCGGCAGGCCAACTCGTGGCGAAGTACGGCGAGCGCCGACCCCTCCTTGTCGCCGGCAC
>CALMMO010000176.1 GCA_937868455.1 uncultured Marmoricola sp. | reverse complement strand
CGTCAGAGTGCTCACTGCGCCGCGGCCTGAGAGGGCGGGAAACACGACGTAGTCCTTGGTGAGTTGCTTGGCTAGTTTGCGACCGGCTGCTTTGGCTCGCTCTTTGAACACCCCGTCGAACTTCTTGCCGGTGCGCATGTACTCACCCAGGTTGAGGTCGTACGCCGTGATGCCCCACTCAAAGAAGCACGCATTGAAGAAGTTGAGCACAGGCTGGATGAGGTACCTCGGTTGCCATTCCTGGTCCTCGTCGATGCGCATGATGCCGTAGCCCAGGTCGTTGTCCTTGCCCAGCACGTTGGTGTACTTGTGGTGGATCTCGTTGTGGGTGACCTTCCACTGCTCCGGCGGCGTCGTGTGGTCCCAGTCCCAGGTGGTGGAGTGGATCTTGGGGTCACGCATCCAGTCCCACTGGCCGTGCAGGACGTTGTGCCCAATCTCCATATTTTCCAACGACTTCGCCACCGCGAGTGCGGCAACACCGGTGACCCAAGCGACGCGGTTGCGGCTAAAGAGCAGCACCACTCGGGCACCGAGTTCGAGGCTGCGCTGCGTGGTGATGACCCGGCGGATATAGCGGGCATCGTTGGCGCCGCGGCTGTCGATGACCTCTTGGCGGATGGCATCCAACTCCACGCGCATGCGCTCGATGTCTGCAGGAGTAAGTGCCTCGATTTGGCTCGAAGGCTTGTGCTCGATGACCGTCACAGTCGCTGACCCTATGCCGCTCTGGCCGGTTCGCGGTGTGCGATCGGCGTTGGTGTTTTGTTAATGAAACCGACGAAATCGTTTGGCAACGAGAGCCGGAAAATCTTGCCCCACGCCGATGCCAACTGTTTGGGCATAGAACCGGTGACGTAGGTGAGTCCGTATCGCTCCATCAGGTTTCGCACTCGTGGCGCGACCTCGGCGTACCGATTCGACGGCATGTCGGGGTAAATATGGTGCTCGATTTGGTGGCTGAGGTTGCCACTCATCAGGTGGATCAATTTGCCACCAGAGATGTTGCCTGAGCCGAGCATCTGGCGTAGGTACCACTCACCCTTGGTCTCGCCCACGATGCTGCGCCGCGAGAAGGTCTGGATGCCTTCGGGGAAGTGCCCACACAAGATCACTGAGTTGGTCCACAAGTTGCGCACGACGTTGGCGGTGAAGTTGGCGGCAACCGTGGTGAGGAACGACGGGCCCGAAAGCAATGGGTGGATGAGGTAGTCCTTGGCGAACTGGCGCCCAATCTTGCGCAAGGTCTTCTTGGTCTCGGCCTTGAACTCGGGGTCTTGGCGGCGCTCCTTGGTGGCCAAGTTGCGTCCCAGCTGCAGGTCGTAGGCAGCGATGCCGAACTCGAAGAAGCAGGCGTTGATGAAGCTCCACAACGGCTGCCCGAGGTAGAGCGGGTGCCAACGCTGGTCTTCGTCGACTCGCATGATGCCGTAGCCGAGGTCGTTGTCCTTGCCGATCACGTTGGTGTACTTGTGGTGCAGTTCGTTGTGGCTGTGCTTCCACTGCTCACTTGGTGAGGCGTTGTCCCACTCCCAGGTGGTCGAGTGGATCTTGGGGTCACGCATCCAGTCCCATTGCCCGTGCATGATGTTGTGCCCGATCTCCATGTTTTCCAAGATCTTGGCGATGCTGAGCCCGAAGGTGCCGACCACCCACGCCGGAGGGAACAGGCTGAAGAGCAGAACCGCGCGGCTGCCTAGCTCGAGGTAACGCTGAGTCTTGATGACCTTGCGGATGTAGCCAGCATCGGCGGCACCTCGCGTGTCCATCACCTCTTTGCGGATCGCGTCTAGCTCTTTGCCGATGGCCTCAATGTCCGCCTCAGTGAGGTGGGCAATCGGGTTGTCGGCCAGCTTGGTGACGACAGACATGGCTTCCTTTCGGTTACGAACTTAGGCGAGCCGATCCAGCGACTGCAGTGACGCAGGTCTGGATGGCCACCGACCCTGATTCCTCAGGGTCGGCGATGGTGACTTCGCCGTTGCGCAGGTCGCGCACAGCGCCTTCTTCAAGAGGTACGACGCAGCCAAAGCAGATGCCCATCCGACAACCGGACTTCATCAGCACCCCCGCACTTTCAGCGGCGTCGAGGATCGTGGTCTCACCGTCGGTCTCGATCTGATGACCGGCCACGGTGAGGGTGCCGCCGTCGCCAGGTTCGACGCGGGCGGTGCGGAACTTCTCAACCTGCAACTCAAGACCGCGCTCAATGTGGTGTTGCTCGAGAGCATCGAGCAGGCCGGCCGGCCCACACGCAAATGTGATGCGGTCGCTGAGATCTGGCACGAGCGTGTCGAGATCGTTGACGTCGAGGATGCCGTGCGTGTCGTCGTACCTGGCGATCAGTTTGATCGCACCGTCGGCGTCGAGGCTTTGGAGATTCTGCAAGAAGATCGACTCGGGCTGGCTGGGGGCCACGTGCACGACGACGATGTCGAAGTCGGCGCTTCGCGGCAGTCGCAGCACTCCGGAGTCGGTGACCGGGAAGAGGTTGCGCAGCATGCCAATGACGGGGGTGATGCCAGAGCCGGCGGTCACCATCAAGAATTTGCCGCCACGGGTGGGGAGCACAAAGTCGCCGGCGGCTTGGTCAAGGTGGACCAGGGTGCCGGGCTCGGTGCGGTGCACCAGATAGCCGCTCACCTTTCCGTCAGGGACCGCCTTGACGGTGACTGAGATCAGGCCGTCGTTGCGGGGCCCGTGCGTCAACGAGTAGGCACGCCATTGCCGCACTCCATCGACGTCGACGCCAATCCGGAGATATTGCCCGGGGATGTGGCCGCGCCAGTCTTTGCCTGGCTGAATCAGAATCGTTGCGGCGTCTGGCGTCTCGGGCTGAATCTCGACGATCCGACCGCGCAAATCTGCCCCAGCGCGCAGAGGCGCCAAGAGGTCGAGGAAGTCTTCGGGGACTAACGGCGTGGCTGCCATCTCGGCGACCTGACGGATTCCTTTGCGCAGGGTTGCACCAAGGGAAGTGGGTCGGTCTGGGGCAGTCGTGCTCACGATGCTCTAGTTTGCCTGCGTGAAGCGCTAAACTCTTGCTCGGTCTACGTGAATAGATCGACTTGTTTTGTTCGTTGAGAACAAATCTAGGGAGTGTGTGATGTCGCTTCGCCT
>CALMMO010000175.1 GCA_937868455.1 uncultured Marmoricola sp. | reverse complement strand
CACAATCGTGTCTTCAACTTTCTGCACGGGCTGGGTGTGCTCCACATCGGGCACCTTCACGTCAGGCGCCTTCACGTCGGGTGCGGCGACCTGGGGGACCTTCACGTCAGGCGCCTTGGCCTCTGGTACGGCGACCTCAGCAGCAGCCTTCGCCGCTGGCTTGGTCATCGAGACAGCGTCATCGGGGGTGGCTTTGGGGTCGTCGACCTCGGTTATGGCACCAGCCAACTCGTCGTCAAGGATCTCAACCACGTCGGTCTCAGGGGTGGCGTCTTGCGACGTACCTCGTGACTTCGGGGTCATGCGTTCTCCTCAGGTGCTTTGGCGGTCGCAGTGATTGTTGCATCCTGCCCCTGAGCGAGCTCATCCTCAAGATCTTCGCTCTCGTGACGCTCAACACTGCGTGCGACCTGGGCCACCGAATCTCCAGACTTCGGCGTCACAAACTTCACGCCAGTTGTCGAACGACCCATAGGTCGGAAAGCCGCGTCGATCGGTGATCGAACCACCTGGCCACCGCTGGTGACCGACAGCACCTCATCGCCCTCAACCACAATGAAGGCACCGACCAACACGCCTCGAACTTCGTTCGCCAAAGCCATCGCCTTGATGCCCAGACCACCACGCGACTGCGAGCGGTAGTCCTCGATGCGGGTGCGCTTGGCAAAACCACCATCGGTGATCGTGAAGACAAACTGCTCGGTCTCCACCGCCTCACCACGGATGATCGACATGCTCAACATCGAGTCGCCGTCGCGGAACTTCATGCCGGTCACACCTGAGGTCGCACGACCCATCGGCCGCAACTGGCTGTCATCAGCGCGGAAGCGAATCGATTGGCCCTTGCGCGAGACCAACAAAATGTCGTCGTCGGCGTTGACCAACTCCGCACCGATCAACTCATCATCGGCGTCGCGGAAGTTGATTGCGATCACGCCGGCCTGACGCGGAGAGTTGTATTCAGCGAGTCGGGTCTTCTTCACCAGACCGCTGCGCGTGGCCAAAACGAGGTACGGCGCCTGCTCGTAGTCACGGATCGCCAACACCTGAGCAATCTGCTCATCCGGTTGGAAGCTCAACAACCCGGCGACGTGACCACCCTTGGCGTCACGCGATGCCTCCGGCAGGTTGTAGGCCTTCGTGCGATAAACCCGCCCAGCCGTGGTGAAGAACAGCAACCAGTGGTGGTTGGAGGTGGCCATGAAGTGCTGGACCACGTCATCGCCCCGCAGGGTCGCGCCACGGACGCCCTTGCCGCCACGCTTTTGCGTGCGGTACTGGTCGGCCCGAGTGCGCTTGGCGTAGCCACCACGGGTGATGGTCACGACCAGTTCCTCATCGGGGATCAGGTCTTCCATCGACAAGTCGCCGTCGGCGGGGATGATCTGGGTGCGCCGGTCATCGCCGTACTTCGTGACGATCTCGTTGAGTTCTTCAGACACAATCGAGCGCTGACGAACCTCGGAGGCCAAGATGTCAGACAGGTCGGCGATCTCGATCTCGATCTTGGCCAAGTCGTCGATGATCCGCTGGCGCTCGAGGGCAGCCAGTTGACGCAACTGCATCTCCAAGATCGCCCGAGCTTGTACCTCGTCGATCGACAAGAGGTCCATCAACCCGACACGCGCTGCCTCGGCTGACGCACTGCGACGGATGAGTGCAATGACTTCATCGAGCATGTCGAGCGCCTTGACCAGGCCGCGCAAAATGTGGGCGCGCTCCTCAGCCTTGCGCAACCGGTATGACGTGCGCCGCCGGATCACATCAATCTGGTGGGTGATCCAGTTGCTGATGAACTGGTCGATGCTCAAAGTGCGCGGCACCCCGTCGACCAGCGCCAACATGTTGGCGCTGAAGTTTGTCTGCAACTCGGTGTGCTTGAACAGGTTGTTCAGCACCACCCGCGCGACCGCGTCGCGCTTGAGCACGATCACCAGTCGCTGGCCGGTGCGCGAGGAGGTGTCATCGCGTACGTCGGCGATGCCCTGCACCTTGCCCGAGTCAGCCAACTCGGCGATCTTGAGCGCCAAGTTGTCGGGGTTCACCATGTAGGGAAGCTCAGAAATGATCAGGCAAGTGCGGCCCTTGTTGTCCTCATCGATCTCGACCACCGCACGCTGCTGGATCGAACCCCGACCCGTGCGGTAGGCCTGCTCGATGCCCGCAGTACCAACAATCAAGGCACCCATCGGGAAGTCAGGACCCTTAATCCGCTCGATCAGCGCCTGCAGCAACTCCTCACGAGTCGCGTCGGGGTGCTCAAGTGACCACTGCACACCCTGGGCCACCTCTTTGAGGTTGTGCGGCGGGATGTTGGTGGCCATGCCGACCGCGATGCCGGCCGAACCATTCACCAAGAGGTTGGGGAAACGGGCCGGCAAAATCGTCGGCTCTTCGCTCTTGCCGTCGTAGTTGGGAGTGAAATCGACTGTGTCCTCGTCGATGTCACGCACCATCTCCATCGCCAGCGGAGCCATGCGGCACTCGGTGTATCGCATCGCCGCCGCTGGGTCGTTGCCCGCCGAACCGAAGTTGCCCTGGCCGCTGACCAGCGGCGCCCGCATCACCCACGGCTGCGCCAGACGAACCAAGGTGTCATAGATCGCGGAGTCACCGTGCGGGTGATATTGACCCATCACGTCACCGACCACACGCGAGCACTTGTTGTAGCCGCGATCTGGGCGGTAGCCACCGTCGTACATGGCGTACAAAATCCGGCGGTGCACCGGCTTCAAGCCGTCACGTACGTCGGGCAAAGCGCGCCCCACGATCACCGTCATTGCATAGTCGATATAGGACTGCTGCATGACGGTCTGGAGCTCGATCGGCTCGACCCGGCCGGATTGTTGCGGTGTTTCAGTCACGATTTGCTTCTCTCGTGGTTGCTCTTGATCCCACTAAGGGGGTCAGATCACGGTGTGAACTTGTTGGATATGTGCGGCTAAATAGCTGTTTTGAGTTTCGATATCTTCCGGGGCTCGCCTCTGCCGAGACTTCGTCTCGACTCCGGTTCGCTCCTCAACCCTGACGTTGCTTGTGGCGGGGGTTCTCGCAAATCACCATGACGCGGCCG
>CALMMO010000174.1 GCA_937868455.1 uncultured Marmoricola sp. | reverse complement strand
GGGGTGACCCCCGGGGACCCAACGTTCATGTGAGCTTGGCGACACGGTTGTTGCTATGCTGTTCCTCAATACGCACCCACGTTGCGTGATGCGCAACAAAATACTCCCAGTAAGGACCCTGTCATGGCCGACGTCCCTGCCTCAGCCAAAGTCGTAGTCATCGGAGCCGGCATCGTCGGCAACTCGCTGATCCACCACATCACCAACCTCGGCTGGACCGACGTGGTCCAACTCGACATGGGTCCCTTGCCCAACCCAGGCGGCTCAACCGGGCACGCCTCGAACTTCATTTTCCCCGTCGATCACTCACGTGAGATGACCGATCTGACTCAAGACTCGGTCGCGCAATACAAGGAGATGGGCGTCTTCACCCAATCGGGTGGTTTCGAGATCGCCCGCACCGAAGAGCGCATGGAAGAACTGCGCCGACGCATGTCGAGCGCCAAGGCATGGGGCATCGAGGCCCACCTTGTTGATCCAGAGTTTGTGAAGGAGAAGGTTCCCTTCATCGAGACCGACCAGTTCATTGGTGCGTTCTGGTGCCCCACTGTGGGTGTTGTTGACTCGTTGCGCGCAGGCACGATCATGCGTGAGAAGGCGCTGGCCGCAGGGGCTCGCGTCGTACCCAACGTTGAAGTCACCGGCCTCGACACCGAAGACCTGCCCGAAGGCGGGCGCCGCATCACCCGCGTGCACACCAACAAAGGCACGATCGAGGCGGAGTACGTCGTCATCGCCTGCGGTGTGTGGAGCCCCAAGGTCGGCGACATGGCTGGCGTCAAGATCGCGCTGACCCCCGCAGTGCACCAGATGATTTCCGTGGGCCCATGCCCTCAGCTGGCCGAGAAGGAAGGCGAAATCTCTTTCCCGATCGTGCGTGACATGGACACCTTCTGCTACGAGCGTCAGCACGGCGCCGACATGGAGGTCGGCTCCTACGCCCACCGTCCGATCCTGCACGAGCCCGAAGAGATTCCGACGCTCGACCAAGCCAAACTCAGCCCCACCGAGATGCCCTTCACCGAAGAGGACTTCGACCCGCAGTTGGAGCAGGCACTCGAGCTCATGCCTGAGTTGCTCGGCGCTGACGGAGCCGAGATCCGCTACGCCATCAACGGCCTGCTCTCACTCACTGCCGACGGCATGCCGATCCTGGGCGAGTCCGACGTCAAGGGTCTGTGGGTTGCCGCGGCCGTCTGGATCAAGGAAGGCCCAGGCACCGGCCGTGCAGTTGCCGAATGGCTGGTTCGGGGCTACTCCGACATCGACGTCTCGCACTCTGACATCTCGCGGTTCTACCCCCACGAGACCGAGCGCCCGCACGTGCAAGCACGCGCCTCAGAGTCGTTCAACAAGACCTACGGCATCGTGCACCCGGCCGAGCAGTACGCCTCAGATCGCGACGTACGCCGCTCGCCCATGCACGCCTCGCAGCAGGCTTTGGGCGCAGAGTTCTACGAGACTGTCGGCTGGGAGCGCCCGTGGTGGTACTCCTCCAACGCCCCCCTCGTTGAGAAGTACGGCGATGCCGTGATGCCCCGCACTGCGGAGTGGGAGT
>CALMMO010000173.1 GCA_937868455.1 uncultured Marmoricola sp. | reverse complement strand
GCCGGGGAGGCCGCCTATTACGCCCTCAACCCGCTCGTCGTTGCGGCGTTGGGATCTTCGGCTGCCTGGGCAGCTGTTGCTGAGATGGTGTGGCGACGCGCGTTGTCGTGGCGGCTGGTGCTCATCGCCTGCCTAGGCTGGGCAATTTTGTGGGCCACGGTGCTCTGGGATGGCGGCGTGCACTGGTTCTATGTCTATCAACTCGGATATCGCGCGCTCTTTGCCTAGGAGGTCTGAAATGGACTGGCTCAACGATGGTCTCTACATGGTCAGAGACGCCGGCTTCGGCCGCGATTTCACCCCCAAACTGTGGGTGAGCATTGCCGCGCTGGTCATGGTTGTCGCCGACGTGCGGCGCAATAAGCGCCTCGATTACGTCTGGGTCTTCGTCATAGGCACCGTCATCTGGGCAGCAGCGGAGGCGTTGTTGAGCCTCCAAGGCACCCGCGCGATGCCAGATCGGGTGCTCTTCGACCGCCCGATCCCCATGGGACTCTCGTTGTTGCTCCAAGGCACTGGCGAGGCAGCTTTCGTGGCGATCTTGGGGTTGTACGTCGGCGATCGTTGGCTCACTCGAGGCCGTCGTGTGCACTCGGCGGTGGTCATGGCGATCGTGTGCGTCTTGGTGACTGCGGCCACCGTGCGAGGTGCGCTCGCTCGTGCCGGGGCACCCGAGGTGGCCTCGCGTCGCGACTTGTTAGCCCCCGGATCGTTGCTGGCCCTGGGAGCGTTGGCCCTGATCGCCATTGCCTTTTATGTCGCCCGAGCCCCGTGGCGGCCACGAGTGCTCGCGATGTCGTGGGCGATGCTGATCTTCAGCACGATCTGGACGATCGGGCAGGTCGCCACTGGTGGGCGCTGGGTGGAAACCCGAGTCGGCGAAGCGTTTGTGGCGGCCTCCCCTGGCGCCCAGTTCGCTGGGCTCGCCTTCGATGTGATCGTTGAGATCGTGTTGGCCTATGTGCCGTTCCTGGCGATCCCAGTGCTCCTGGGTTTGATCCGCGATCCTCGGCCTTTGGGCTCCTCAGAGCCGGTAGACGCCTGAACCCACTGCCAGGTCGTGGAGTCCGCGACCATCGGCCTTAAAGATCAGCGGGGGCACCACCAAGCAGACCAGCAGGCTGCGCAGCATGGCTGGCAACAACCCGATCGGTCCCCCGGTGATCTTGAAGACTCTGATCCGGGTGGCCAGTTGGCCAAATGATCCACCGGCTATCGCCGTACCTAGGGCCGTTTCGGCCCAGAAGATGCCCAGTGTTACCCATGACGCACCCGGGGTGCCGGCATAGCGTTCGACGCCGAGCACCAAGATGGTGATGAAAGAGCAGGCGAACCAGTCGATGACCAGTGCCACAAGCCGTCGGCCCCAACCTGCTGGGCTCAACGAACCTGGGGTCAGTGTTGCTGGAGTCGGTGAAGTTGCCACCGAATGAGGCTAACTGGTCAGGTCTGCGCAATTGGATCAGGGTGTAACACGGACGAAACAAAGCAGATACGGTCAAGAAATGGCCGTCAGTCATGCTGGGTCCACCGCAGACGCAGCGACGCGTCACCGGACTTTGCCATCAGCACAAACACAGGCCGCAACCCGGCCGAGGAGGACGAATGTTCAACAACTCAGATGAGCTGCTGAAGTACATCAAGGACGAGCGTGTCGAGATGGTCGACGTGCGCTTTTGCGACCTGCCTGGTGTCATGCAGCACTTCACTGTTCCGGTTTCGTCGTTCAACCAGTCGGTTTTCGACGACGGCTTGAACTTCGATGGCTCCTCGGTGCGTGGTTTCCAGACCATCGACCAGTCCGACATGGCGCTGTTCCCCGACCCCACCACTGCCTACATCGACCCCTTCCGGGCGTCGAAGACATTGGTCGTCAACTTCTTCGTGCACGACCCGCTGACCGGCGAGGCCTACAGCCGCGACCCGCGCAACATCGCCCGCAAGGCCGAGGCGTACGTCGCCTCCGCTGGCATCGGTGACACCGTCTACTTCGCGCCCGAGGCTGAGTTCTACGTCTTCGACTCGGTGCGATTTGAGACCAAGGCCAACGAGGCCTTCTATCACATCGACTCCGAGGCTGGCGCCTGGAACACCGGCGCGACGGAGAACAACCGCGGCTACAAGGTGAAGTACAAGGGCGGCTATTTCCCGGTCGCGCCGTACGACCACTTCGGTGACCTGCGCGATGAGATCGTCATCGAAATGGAGAAGACGGGGATGCTCGTTGAGCGTGCCCACCACGAGGTCGGCACCGCTGGCCAGGCCGAGATCAACTGGCGCTTCAGCACCTTGTTGCAGGCCGCCGACGACGTGATGAAGTTCAAGTACCTGGTCAAGAACGTTGCGTGGCGCAACGGCAAGACCGCGACCTTCATGCCGAAGCCGATCTTCGGTGACAACGGTTCGGGCATGCACTGCCACCAGTCGATTTGGGAGAACGGCGAGCCGCTGTTCTACGACGAGACCGGCTACGCGGGTCTGTCTGACATGGCGCGTTACTACATCGGTGGTCTGCTCAAGCACGCTCCGTCGCTGCTGGCCTTCACTAACCCGACCGTGAACTCTTACCACCGTCTGGTGCCTGGCTACGAGGCTCCGGTCAACCTGGTTTACAGCTCGCGCAACCGCTCGGCCTGCATCCGCATCCCGATCACCGGCTCGAACCCGAAGGCCAAGCGCATCGAGTTCCGCTGCCCCGATCCCTCAGCCAACCCGTACCTGGCCTTCGCAGCCATGTTGCTGGCAGGGCTTGATGGCATCAAGAACAAGATCGAGCCCCACGAGCCCGTCGACAAGGACCTTTACGAACTTCCCCCCGACGAGCATGCATCGATCCCCCAGGTTCCCGGGTCACTCGAGAAGGTCATGGACAACCTCGAATCAGACCACGAGTTCCTGCTCCAGGGCGGCGTCTTCACCCCCGACCTCATCGAGACCTGGATCGACTACAAGCGCACCTCCGAGATCGCCCCGATCCAGTTGCGCCCCCACCCCCACGAGTTCGAGTTGTACTACGACATTTAGTCGTAGCGCAGCGGAGGTACGACGAGCGAAGCGAGTTGTGCTGGAGCGAAGCGGAGACTCAATGTCGTCAAACAAGACAGCCATTTAGTCGCTACCAGCCGAAGCACACCGAGCGAAGCGAGTTGTGCTGGAGCGAAGCGGAGACTCAATGTCGTCAAACAAAACAGCCATCTAGTCCCCGCGCACCAGAAGCAGCACGACGAGCAAAGCGAGTAGTACCGAAGCGAAGACTCAACGACGCCTGACCTGCGGAAACGTCATTCGACGTCTTCCAACGGCAGGCGTCGTTCTTTGTCCCGGCCAGTTTCATGCCTTTAATCGCGCAGACGTGTGGTGCTCCGAGAACGCTGCCTGCATCCCAGCAAACAAACAATGACGCTTGTCGATACTGTCGTTGCGCGTTATTATTGACTCGTGATCCGGTCCTTCAAGAACACCGACACAGCGAAGGTCTGGAACCGCGAACACGTCCGAGCCCTCGGTCCCGAACTGCAAAGGGCCGCACAGAAGAAGCTCCGCCTTCTCAATGCGGCCTCCGAACTGAATAGCCTGCGGGTGCCGCCAGGCAACCGCTTGGAGAAGCTGGTCGGCGCCCGCGCCGGCCAACACTCGATCCGAATCAACGACCAATATCGGATCTGTTTCGTCTGGACCGACACCGGCCCAACGGACGTCGAGATCACCGACTACCACTGACACTAAGCATTGAGACTGAGAAGGGAGACGATCATGGCCACCGCAGCGAAGGCACCCAATACCAAGGCGCACGACCCGATCACCCCGGGCGAGATCCTACTGACCGAGTTCCTTGAGCCACTGGGCATCACGCAGTACCGCCTCGCCCAGGCCACCGGCCTCCCCCAGACCCGCATCAGCGAGATCGTGCGCGGAAAGCGCTCCATCACCACCGACACAGCCCTGCGCCTGTCGAAGGCCCTCGGGGTCGACGACCGCTTCTGGATCAACATCCAGACCGACTACGACCTCGAAGTCCAGCGAGATCTGAACACCGACAAACTCGCCCAGGTCACCGTCCTGGTCGCAAGTTGAAGTGAACCCTGAAGCTCGTGACGGCGAGCAACAGAGCGAGGACAAGTAGGCTCGGTGCGGTGGTCGACATAGAGGCGAACATCACGAGATTCATGGGCACGAGGGGTCCCACCCTCCGGTACACATCTTTCGACTACTGCTTCAACTATTTCCAGTCGCACCGCACCGACCCTGCCCAACTCCTCGCCCCCGGCAAGCTGGAAACGAGTTGCCTACAACTGGGCTTTTACCTCGCTAGCTGGGGCATGCTTCGCGGCTCGTCGGCCATGCTGTGGAGAAGCTCAAGGCATTTGGTCCCTTTGGTCGAACTCCTCGCGAACGACCTGTGCTACTTGTGGGGCCTCGACGTCGACGGGTACGACGCCGAAACTGTGCCGCGCTTGCGTGAGGCGGAGAGCGCTGTCAAGCAGGCACTGCGGGATGCGCCGGATGTGGCGGTGCATCTCGAATTCGCGGGGAGGAAGAAA
>CALMMO010000172.1 GCA_937868455.1 uncultured Marmoricola sp. | reverse complement strand
CTCACATGGTCGTCGTGATGGCACCTCATGCCACCGAGGAACAACTCAACGCAGTCGTCGCCAAAGTCGAAGGTGTCGGTGGCGAAGCATTCGTCAGCAAGGGCGTCGAGCGCGCCATCATCGGCCTCATTGGCGACGTTGAGTCCTTCAGTGACCTCAACCTTGTCGGCATGCCGGGTGTTGCCACCGTGCAGCGCATCTCAGAGCCCTACAAACTTGTCAGCCGCGCCCACCACCCTGAGCGCTCGACTGTGTGGGTGGGCACCGAAAACCAGGTGCCGATTGGGCCTGATTGCTTCACCTTCATCGCCGGTCCTTGTGCGGTTGAGACCTTGGATCAGACGCTGGAGTCGGCCGAGCTAGCCCGGGCTGCAGGGGCAACCTTGCTTCGTGGCGGCGCCTACAAACCGCGCACGTCGCCGTACGCCTTCCAAGGGTTGGGCCTTGAGGGGTTAGAGATTTTGGCAGAGGCTCGCCGAGCCACCGGCATGCCAGTGGTCACAGAAGTCGTGGATGCTCGTGATGTCCCCGTCGTCGCGCAGTACGCCGACATGCTGCAAATCGGCACCCGCAACATGGCCAACTTCGGTCTGTTGCAGGCTGTCGGCGAGGCCGGCAAACCAGTGCTTCTCAAGCGCGGAATGACCGCGACGATCGAAGAATGGCTGATGGCTGCGGAGTACATCGCCCAGCGCGGCAACCTCGACATTGTGTTGTGCGAACGCGGCATCCGCACCTTCGAGCCAACCACTCGCAACACTCTCGATATCTCGGCTGTGCCGGTGGTCCAAGCCACCTCCCACCTGCCCATCATTGTCGACCCCTCACACGCTGCCGGACGCAAGGATCTGGTGGTGCCGCTTTCTCGTGCGGCGATCGCGGTGGGCGCCGACGGCGTCATCGTTGACGTGCACCCCCACCCCGAGACGGCACTGTGCGATGGCCCTCAGGCCTTGCTCGGTGCCGAACTGCGGGCTCTGGCCCAAGCTGTGCGCCAACTCCCCTCAGCCGTTGGTCGCATCGACGCAAGCATGCGCACCCGGACCATGGCAGGCTAGCGCCGCATCAACTCAACGCGAGAGGAGCGGGTCTGCGTGATCGATCTGCGTTCTGACACAGTCACTCGACCAACGCCCGGCATGCGTGCTGCCATGGCCCAGGCAGAGGTCGGCGATGATGTGTTTGCCGAAGACCCGACCGTGACGCTCCTTCAAGAACGCGTGGCCGACCTATTCGGCTTTGAGGCAGCCCTCTTTACGCCTACGGGTTCGATGGCCAACCAGCTAGCCGTTGGCCTGCTGGTGGCGCCGGGCCAAGAAGTCTTGTGCGAGGCACGGGCTCACATCGTGCGAGCCGAACTTGGCGCTCATGCGGCACTCACTGGCATCACCTCTCGCACCTGGTCACATCCCGATGGTCAGCTCGACCTGGATCAAGTGGCCTCGATGTATGCCCCCGACCTTGGTCCCTTCTTTGTCCGCACGAGAGCGGTCAGTGTCGAAAACACTCACAACTTCGCCGGCGGCAGTGTGCTGCCACTGGCCGAGCTTCAAGCGTTGCAGGCCTGGGCGGATAGTCACGCGGTGGGTGTCCACATCGACGGAGCCCGGATCTGGAACGCTCACATCGCCACCTCAACTCCTCTGGCCGCCTACGGTGCTGTGGCCGACACCATGGCGGTCTGCTTGTCGAAGGGGCTCGGTGCCCCCGTCGGCTCCCTCGTGCTCGGCTCCAAGGAACAGATGGTTGAGGCGCGCATTCGGCGCAAACGACTCGGGGGTGGCATGCGGCAAGTGGGGGTGCTGGCTGCTGCTGGTCTCTACGCCCTCGACCACCACGTTGAGCGTCTGGCTGAAGACCACGCACACGCACAGGTGTTGGCCCAAGCGGTGGGTGTCGAGGCACCGACCAACATCGTCGCCTTCGACGTACCCGATGCTGCAGCATTTGTGGCCGCTGCCAGAGAGCAGGGCGTGCTCGTGGGCGCCGTTGGCACACATCGGGTGCGTGCACTGACTCACCTAGACATCAGTGCTGCCCAGGCCAAGCAGGCAGCCGAGGTCTTAGCGCGGTTGCTCAGCTAGGCCTTTTTCCAGCTAGGCCTTGCGCAACATCTCCGCAACCAAGAACGACAACTCAAGTGACTGCACGCGGTTCAACCGTGGGTCGCACACGGACTCATAGCGGTTGGAGAGGTCTGCTGAGGTCAGCGCCTCTCCCCCGCCCACACACTCGGTCACATCGTCTCCGGTGAGTTCGACATGCACGCCGCCAGGCCAGGTGTCGAGTGCGCGGTGAACGTCGAAGAACCCCTGCACCTCCTCGAGCACATCCTCAAACCGTCGAGTCTTGTAGCCCGATGAGGCGGAGAAGGTGTTGCCGTGCATCGGGTCGCAGACCCAGGCCACATCGATGCCCGCAGCGCGAACCTTCTCCACCAGTGGCGGTAAGAGGTCACGCACCTTGTCGGCACCCATCCGGGTGATGAATGTCAGCCGACCTGGCTCGTTGTCAGGGCTGAGCTTCTCGGCAATCGCGATCGCCTGATCGGCAGTGGTCGTGGGACCAAGCTTCACCCCGATCGGATTGCGAATGCGTGAAAGCAACTCCACGTGCGCCCCATCCAGCTGACGGGTGCGCTCACCGATCCAGACAAAGTGAGCCGAGACGTCGTACGGCAACTGCGAGCGCGAATCGATGCGGGTCATCGCGTGCTCGTATTCCAACACCAACGCTTCGTGGCTGGAGTGGAAGTCGACGCGATGGAACTCATCGGGATCAGCGCCAATCGCCTGCATGAACGTCAGGGCCCGCTCGATCTCTTTCGCGAGCTTCTCGTACTTGCGACCCACCGGGCTATCGCGGACGAAGTCGGTGTTCCAGGTGTGCACCTGCCGCAGATCGGCATAACCGCCGGTCACAAACGCGCGCACCAAGTTAAGTGTTGCGGCGCTGTTGTTGTAGACGTCGAGCAAGCGCTGAGGGTCGTGACGTCGCGACTCTGGGGTGAACTCAAAGCCGTTGACCGCGTCGCCGCGATAGGCCGGAAGGGTGACGCCATCTCGCACCTCGTCATCACTGGAACGAGGTTTGGCGTATTGGCCAGCTAGCCGACCAACCTTGACCACCGGCACGCTGGCGGCATAGGTCAAGACGACGGCCATCTGCAGTAAAACTCGCAATTTGTTGCGCACGTTGTCGGCTGTCACACCAGCAAAGGTCTCAGCGCAGTCGCCGCCCTGAAGCAAGAACGCCTCACCTCGAGAGACCGCAGCGATCTTGGTTTTCAGTTCGTCGCACTCACCGGCAAAGACCAGTGGGGGCAAGCCACGCAGCCGTGCAACAACGCGTTGCAATTCTTCAGCGTCGTCGTACGTCGGCTGCTGGGCAGCCCCGACCGCATGGAGTTCGGCTAGAGAAGGCACTTGCTCGAGGGACACCGGTCCAGCCTACGGCGTTGAGTGTGCCCACCTTGCGCCCAGTGTGGTTTGTGGACCGCTCAGCCGAAGAACACCGCAGCTTCGGCGTACAACTCCGGTGAGACCACCTTGAGTTCGCCAGTGCCATCGGCCAAGGGCACGCGCACGATGTCGGTGCCGCGCAGCGCCATCATCTTGCCGAAGTCACCCTCATGGACTGAGGCGATGGCAGCCAGACCGAAGCGAGTGGCCAGCCAACGGTCAAATGCCGTGGGGGTGCCACCGCGCTGCACGTGGCCGAGCACAACGGCACGCGACTCCTTGCCAGTGCGCTGCTCGATCTCACTGGCAAGACGGTCGCCAATGCCACCCAAACGCACGTGGCCGAAGGCATCCACCTCGCCATTGGCCAAAATCATGCCGGTGCCATCTGCGGGCACAGCACCTTCAGAAACCACGACGATGGGTGCGAACTTCGACTTGAATCGCTCCTCGATCAAGGCGCACACCTCATCGATGTCGAAGGGGATCTCCGGGATGAGTACGACGTTGGCTCCCCCGGCCATGCCCGAATGCAAAGCGATCCAGCCAGCGTGCCGACCCATGACTTCAACAACGAGCACCCGGTGGTGTGACTCCGCGGTGGTGTGCAGCCGGTCAATCGCCTCAGTTGCGATGTTGACGGCCGTGTCGAAACCGAAAGTGAAGTCAGTGGCGTTGAGGTCGTTGTCGATGGTCTTCGGCACGCCGACGACATCGACTCCCAAGTCGGCCAACTTGGTGGCAACACCCAAGGTGTCTTCGCCACCAATAGCAATAAGTGCATCGACGCCAGCCGCGGCCAGGTTTTCCTTGATCCGCTCAACTCCGCCATCGATCTTGAAGGGGTTGGTGCGGCTTGAGCCCAAGATCGTGCCGCCTCGGGGCAAGATGCCTCGAACTTCGTCCACACCCAGCGGCATTGTCAGGCCCTCGAGGGGACCCTTCCATCCGTCACGGAACCCGACAAACTCATAGCCGTACTCCTTGACGCCGCGGCGCACCACAGCGCGGATCACCGCGTTCAATCCTGGGCAATCGCCACCGCCAGTGAGCACACCGATGCGCATGTCATTCCTCTTTCTGAGCTATCGAGCTGGAG
>CALMMO010000171.1 GCA_937868455.1 uncultured Marmoricola sp. | reverse complement strand
TAGTGCACTTTCGGCGGGTCGGTCACCACGGCATACCGGAACAAAGGGGGTGGCCCCGGCTCGCGTTGCGAGCCGGGGCCACCTCAATTGCGCTGTGCGAAAACCTCAGGCGGCAGCCTCATCGGGCGCGATCTGCGTGCCCTTGGTGGGGTGCGGCTTGCCGGACTTGCCGGCGCTGCGCTTGCCGTTGATCATCGACGTGTCGTAGGCCAGGGTGCCGGTCGAGAAGGCGATCGCCTTGCTCATGATGCCCAGGGCCTCGGCGTTGATGTTGTTGATGTCGTCCTGCGGGGTGTGGTAGTTCGGGTCGTACATGATGCCCTCGGTCCCGCCGAACTTCGCGACCTCGTCGGCGGTCTTGCTGCCGTCCGCGCCGGTGAAGAGACCGGACGATGCGACGCCCAACTCGATGAAGGCGGCGTAGTCGGAGCGACCGGAGAACGCGGTGTCGACCCAAGGCTGACCGATGCTGTCGAAGTAGTCCGTGAGGATCTTCTCGGTCTGGATCGAGCCCTCGGGCACGTCGACCGGCGCCGTGTAGGTCGACTCGTTCGCGTCGTAGACCCCGATGATGTAGTTCGGCGAGGCGACCATGTCGTAGTTGAGGTAGGTCGCGATCTTGGCGAGTTCGGCCGGGTTGTTCTCGGCGAGGTCGTAGACGTAGTGCTCGGAGCCCAAGAGACCGAGCTCCTCGGCGCCCCACCACGCGAAACGAACCTTGTTGTTGACCTTGTTGGCCTTGCCGAGCTGGATCGCGGTCTCGAGGATCGAAGCCGTGCCGGAACCGTTGTCGTTGATGCCCGGGCCGTCGTGCACGCCGTCGAGGTGGGCGCCCATCATGACGACGCTATTGGGGTCACCGGTCTTGGTCTCGGCGGTGATGTTGAAGGTCTGGCGCATCTCCATCGACTTGTCGAGGACGAACTTCACCGTCACCGGGCCGTTGGCCATCTTGGCGAGCAGGGACTGACCGACCGATTGCGTGACGCCTGTGGCCGGAGCGGTCGCCGGGTCGACTCCACCGAGGGTGCCGTTGAGGGCGCCGGCGGCGTTGTTGTAGACGATGACGGCGGCGGCGCCGACCTGGTGGGCCACCTGTGCCTTCTGCGCGAAGGAGCAGGTGCCACGGCTGACGAGCGCGATCTTGCCGGTGAGGTTGGCCCCACCGTAGGCAGCCGCGTCACAGCCCTGCACGTTGACGGCCGGCGAGGCGAGTTCACCCGTGACGCCGCCGGGGCCGGTGCCCTGGCTGTAGCTCATCGGGTTGTTCTCGATCGGCCCGCTGCCTGGTGCGACCTCGGTGAGGCTGGTCGCGTGGACCTCCTCGTAGAAGAAGTCGAAGTACTGACGCTCCGGGCTGTAACCGGCCGCGCGGAGCTGCTGCTCGACGTAGGCCCCGGAGGCCTCGTAGCCGGAGGTGCCGGCGCCGCGGTTGCCGTCGTTGGCGTCGGCGATGCCCTGGAGGGCCTCGAGGTGGCGCATGACGCCCTGGGTGGTGACAGCATCGGCGAGTTTGCGCGCGCTGTTGGGGTTGCCCGCCTGGGCGGGAGCGGCCGCAATGCTGGTGGCGATCAGCCCGGTGAGGGCCAAGGCGGCGGTGGATGCTGCTGTGCGTCGTTGCACACGCATGTCGTCGTCTCCGTTTCGTCAGGGTTCCCCCGAGCGGTGTGCCGGGGGCCCCTCGACCCTAGGAGAGACGGGTGGGTCGCACGATCGGCGCGAACGTAAAGGAAAGTTAAAAATGTGCAGTCGTGCGATTCCGAGGCCACTGGAGCCGTGGGGCGTCTGCGTGGGCGCACTGGTCTGTCGGCGCGGTGAGCGCGGCGAGGGCGCCGTGGGGTCCCGCCAAGAGGCGGCTGACCTTGGGTGTCGAGTTGAGGGGGTCCTGACCCCCTCAACCCGACACTCAAGGTGGGCGGCAGGCTTCGTCAGCGGGTGACGAGTTGGGCGTGCGCCTCGAGGACCTCGAGCGGGAAGGGGTCACCTGCGACGGTGGCCTCGCCCGGCACATCGATCCACGGCCCCCCGTCGACACTGAACTGACCCGAGTAGGTGACGTCGACCCGCACCTGGGCATTGGCCGTGGACCTGTACGTGTGCGTGACGTCGCCCGTGGGGTGAGGACCGCCCAGGCTCGTCGTGGGACCGAACGACTGGCCGTCGCCGAAGACATAGACCGCCTGCTTCAGCGCAGGCTTGATCCGAACCTGCCGCCCGATGAGCGTTGTTGTGTCGACCTCGTCTGGCTGGAAGCCAGCCTCCGGCCACTTCAGCTCGAAATACGTCGGCAAGTTGACCAAGGTGCGCCCGTTCACCGGCTGCACACTCACCGTCGGGTGCGCGAAGTTCGTGTCGTGGAACTGCTTGAGGATCATGGCGGCGGTCAACACGTTGTCCGCGCCTGGGACGAGGTCAGGCAGACAGGTGAAACCGAGTCTCTCCCATGCCGCCCCCGGCAACGGCTGATTGGCGGCATCCACCTGCTGGCGCCACACGTTCACGGCCGGACCGGCTGTCACCTCAGGATCGCGGGTCGGATTGCAAACCGTCCACATGCTCGTGCACGAGTTGTCACTGGATCCTCCCGCACCCGGCAATGCACTGTTGCAGAAGGAGGTCGATGCGTACTTGTACCAAGGACCCGCGTAGTCAGACGGGAGTCCAGCTGCCCCGGGCACATGCAGCGCGTACTCTGCAAGATCGCCCCGTGCGAGGCCAACAGCCTTCACCTTGTCCCGGTCCATCTGACCGAAGACGCCACCCGAAGGACCCGGAGATGCTTCAGCAGCGCTGAAAATCGTCGCGCCTAGGAGCACGAGCGAAACTAGGCGATTCCAAAGACTAGCCATCGCCCCTCCTGCCATATCAGCACGAACTGCCTGGTTGCCGACTGAGCGGCCTGCTCGTCTTTGACAGTCCCGGCTGAGTCGACGCGCTTGGACGCCAACTGTTGCATCTGCGCCAAGATGAACTGTTGCCCTGAGGGTGCGCCATCGCTGGGTGCCGCAGAGTCCAGCTGAAGCACTGGGCTCAGGTACTTCTCTTGGGTTTGCACCAAGGATGCTGCCGTCGCTTGTAGCGCGGCGCATGACTGGCATGTGGCATCCGAGAGCGGCTCGAGCAGCTGAGCATTGGGCTGGATCCATGCACTATTGATCTGTTCGGTGTAGAACTTCACGAACGCCACGGCACCCTCGGGCGTCTGCGCCATCGCCTCGGCAGGAATTGACACCGAGGCACTCGGGCTGGGGCTGCCGGAGTCAGACGGCGAAGCCGTCGGGCTGCTCACCGTCGGCGTCGGCGTGGGGCTCGGCTGATTGTCAGCCCCACCGTTGCACCCTGCCGCCAGCAGCACCGTCGCGGCGGCCGCGGCATACCAAAATCGCTGTTTCCTCACCCGAAGGCCCTTCCCCCAAAGAAACCGAACTGTCACGAGCCTAAGCAATCAAGGGTAAAGGGATGGTCAATCCACAGGGCGAGGTGGGCCAGGTCGCTACGGTGAGTCCATGAGCATCGCGGTGGATCTCGACCGCTTGGAGCAGGCGCTGGCGGACTTCGGCGCCGGATATCTCCTGACCACGTCCCCGGACGGTCGAGTCAAGGTGGTGACCGTCGAACCCACGTGTGTGGACGGCATACTCCTGGTTGGCCCCTCGAAGGGGAGCGCGTCGAACCTCTCGACCAACCCGACGGCAACGGTCCTCTTCCCGCCGCAGGAGGCACAGGGTTACTCCCTCATCGTCGACGGCACCGCGGCAGCCACCGACGCCGGGATTGCCGTGACCCCACAGTCGGCAGTCCTGCATCGGCCGGCGTCCCACAGCGACGGGCCTCCCCCGCCGACCGGTTGCCAGAACGACTGCACCCGTCTCTGACTCGAGCGTGGTCGCGCTAGGCGACACGACGCAAAGCCTCGGGAACCTCACGAACCGATGCCGGTGTCGCGACGAAGACGCCGAGGCAAAGAACTCCCCGAGACTCACAGAGTTCGACCACCTCGTTGGCGAAGGCAAGGTCGTCGCGAGTGAACAGCGGCGATCCGGGCCGACCCACAGCGACGAAGAGCGGGCCCATGGCGACCTCCAGGGCAACCTCGAGCACCCTCTTGGTCTTGGCGCGCGTCGCCCGCCCCAACTGGTGGCAGACCATCGGCTGCACACCGATCAGGTCCTCGTCACACAACCAGATGGCGATGCTGCCGAACTCGCGGTCCTCCTCGCCGACGATGAGGTCGATGAGATCGGCACGGAGTTGAGGATCGGTGAGCGGTGTCGTGCGGATGTCTGATGGCAGGTCCTCGAAGGTCATGTCCTTCACTGTGCCCGAACGCGAGCAGTGCCCTTCCGGTTATGCACAGCCCCCGACGGGTCAGGCCTTGCGTCGGAAGATCAGGTGCATCACGCCCGTGGTCGCCGACGGGATCGACTCGACGTCGTCACCGTCTTCGAGGCCTTCGAGTCCCTCCCACAGCGACACCCCTCGACCCAGCACGAGCGGCACGAGCACGACCTGCATGACGTCGACCAGCCCAGCCGACAGGAACTCACGCACCGTGGTCGGCCCACCGCCGATCCGCACGTCCTTCCCGCCGGCCGCCTCACGCGCCAACGCCAGCACTTCTTCGGGCGCGCCGTCGACGAAGTGGAAGGAGGTGCCATTGGCGAAGTCGATCGTCGGCCGCGGGTAGTGGGTCATCACGAAAACCGTTGTCTCGAAGGGCGGTTCGTCACCCCACCAGCCGCACCACTCGTCGTCGGTCCACGGCCCGGCCTGGGGGCCGAACTTGCGACGCCCCATGAATCTCGGCACCGATCGATCCGTCCCAGCCGAGGTTGACGAGCGCGTCGTCGACCCCGAAGGGTGCTGCGGCTGGCCGCCCGAAGACGTG
>CALMMO010000170.1 GCA_937868455.1 uncultured Marmoricola sp. | reverse complement strand
GACTGACGCTGTGCCCATCGTCTTGGCCCCAACCGGCATGGTGCCGACTCGCGCAATGACCCCCCACGTGCCGTTGACCCCTCAAGAAATTGCTGCGGACGTGAAGGCGTGCGCGGCACTTGGGATCACGAGCGTCCACTTGCACGCGCGAGATGACAACGGCGATCCCACGTGGAAGCGCGAGACCTTCGCGAGACTCGTGGGTGCCGTGCGCGAAGCCGCACCCGAGGTGCTCATCAACGTCACGACCAGCGGCCGAGACTGGAGTGAGATCGAGAAGCGCGCCGACGCTCTCGCGCTCGATGGTGACCTCAAACCGGACTTGGCCTCGCTAACACTGTCCTCCCTTAACTTCTTGCAGTCTGCGTCGATGAACGCCCCCGACGTCGTGGCTGGCCTTGCGCGCATCATGGCCGAGCGGGGAATCGTGCCGGAGTTGGAGATCTTTGACTTCGGGATGATCAACGTCGCCCAGGCCATGCGAGCCAAGGGTCAATTGCCTGCCCCGCTGGTGGCCAACCTTTTCTTCGGAAACATCGCCGGTATGCAAGCAGGCCCTGCTGAGTTTGGCCTGGCCATTGACCGTCTTCCTGAAGGAACCTTGTGGTCGGCTGCCGGCATTGGCGACCACCAATTGACGGCCCAAGCCTTGGGTGTTGCCTCGGGTGGTGGGGTGCGCGTGGGTCTCGAAGATGGCATCTGGTTCGACAGGGGCCGAACCAAGCTGGCCACTAACCCTGGTTTGGTCGAGCGAGTGCATCGACTCTTGGAGTTGCATCAACGCCCGATGCTGACCCCTGGCGCTATGCGCGATTATCTGGGTCAGCCATGACCGTGGTCCAAGTTCCGGTGGCCGCGCCCACGCGGATGGGTGCTGCCGAGGCCGAAGCGGTGCGTGAGGCGATCAATCGAGTTGTGAGCTCGGATTGGTGGATCTTGGGTGATGAAGTGGCCAGGTTTGAGGCCGCGTTTGCTCAGTACGTCGGCGCAGCTGCTGCCGTCGGTGTTGCCAACGGCACCGATGCCTTGACCCTGGCCATGCTTGGCCTGGGGTTGGAGCGGGGCGATTCGATTCTCGTGCCCGCCAATGACGGTGGTTATGCGGCACTTGCGGCACTGCGCGTGGGGTTGATCCCACAACCGATGGACGTCGACGCCGCCACTGGTCTCGTGGGCATCGCCCAGGTCAAGAGTGCCTGGAAAGCCTGCCAGGCTCGCGCGCTTGTGATCACCCATCTGCATGGCCGCGTGACTCCGCTGGATGACATTGACCGTTGGCGCAAGAACCATGGGCTCCTACTGATCGAGGACTGCGCGCAAGCGCACGGCCTTCGAGTCGAGGGGCGTCACGTGGGTGGTGTAGGTGAGGCAGCCACCTTCAGCTTCTATCCAACAAAGAACCTGGGAGCGGTCGGTGATGGCGGGGCGGTTACTTTCGCCCACGACCTGACGGCTGCTGAGAGGGTGCGACGACTGCGGCAATATGGTTGGGGCGCGCCGTACGAAATCGAGATCGAACACGGCTTTAACTCTCGGCTCGATGCGTTGCAGGCGGCGGTGCTCGGGGCCAGATTGCCCTTTCTCGATGCTCGAAATGAGCGCCGTCAGCAGATCGGCTCACGACTTCGTGAAGCCGCATCGGCGAGCGGGCTGAGGAGCTACGCCGCTGAGGGCGTCTTCCACCACTTCGTTGTGCTCAGTGAGCAGCGAAACGAGCTTCGCGAGTTCTTGAGCGCACACGGCGTCTCGACGGCCATCCATTACCCAGCGGCGGTTGGCGACATGCCTGGTCTGGGGTCGTTGCCTTCGACACCGGTGGCGTCGGCGCATTCGCGCATGACACTCAGCCTGCCGTGCTTTCCTGAGATGACGCAGGCAGAGGTGGATCACGTTGAGAGTGCCCTGCGAGCTTGGGGAGCAGCCCATGACTGACCACGCCTTCTCGCAGATTGCTGACCCGCGCGGCATTTTGAGTGCCTACGAACTCGACGATGCCCCATTTCTTACTCGTCGAGTCTTTGTGGTGAGCGGCCCCCTTGGTGGGGCTTGGCGAGGTGAGCATCGAGCAAGCTGTGAGGAGCTGATCGTGCTGATTGGAGGGCGCGTGTTGATCGAGCTCGACGATGAACCTCAGCCCCGGGTCCTGGAGATCCCAGGGGAGGTTCAGCAGATCCGGAAGGGTCAATTCGTCCGTTACCACTTGGCGGATGAGAACACCTCGGTGTTGGTGCTGGCCTCCATGCCATATGAGAGAAGGAATGAAGCGTGACCCGAGCATCAGTCCTGATCCCCACACATAACCATCACCTGACGTTGCCGATGACGGTGGCGACTGTGTTGGCGCAGACCGTGCGCGATCTGGAGGTGATCTTGATTGGTGATGGCGTAACTGATCAGGTGCGCGAGGTGGCCCAAAGCTTGGTGGCCGCTGATTCCAGAGTGATCTTCATGGATCGACCCAAAGGCGTTCACCACGGTGAGCCCTATCGTCATGAGGCGATCGAGATGGCGTCGAGTGACGCCATCTTCTATCTCTGTGATGACGATCTGCTGCTACCTGATCATGTTTCTGACCTGTTGGAATTGCTGGAAGATCACAACTTCGTGCAGTGCATGAACTCGATGATCACCACGGAGGGTGAGCTGCGCATCTTGCCCAGCGATCTCTCAATCGGCCGCATCATCCACTGGCACGTCACCGAGCAACCATTCTTCAATTCCACCAGCCTGACTGGCACCGCACACTCGCGCAGTTTCTACCTCCAAGTTGGCGACCCATGGGAGGTGCCATCAGACGGCTGCCCACCCGACGCATTTCAGTGGCGCAAACTGATGAGGCACTCAGACTTCCGAGGGGCCACTTCGACGAGGGTGACTGCCTTGCAACTGCCAACCTCCATGGGACGCGAGAAGGTTGACCAAAGCGCCCGGTCAAAGGAGCTGCAGAGCTGGGCTGAATTGGTGGCGGCACCTGATGCCCAAACGCGCATCGATGAGTTGGTGATTGAGGCGACTCGTGTGCAACTGGTTGAGACCTTCATTGCCCAGGAGAAGCTCAGTCGCAGCCTCAAGCGTGAATGGGGGCGTCCAAGCAAGCGCGCAGTGCAGAAGCTGCGCGGATGGCTCGGTAAACCCAATATTCCGCCGTACGTCGACTAACCCATCAAAAGGGCTAGTCTCAGCCTCGTGACTACTTCAACGAAGCCCGGTTTACTCAAAGTCCTCCAGTACTCCGCAGGT
>CALMMO010000169.1 GCA_937868455.1 uncultured Marmoricola sp. | reverse complement strand
CTCATCGCAAAGTACGGCGAAAGCCGTTGGCCCGCGGGCACAGATGGCCTTCGGCATCGACGGGGTTTCCACAGAACTGACATGGTGGTCGCCCGGCAGCCACGACAGATTCGCCGCGGTTGGCAAATGCGCGTGCCTGCGATGCAGTCATGCGGATGAGCACCATTTCGTCGAATCCCTCGTCGTCATCTGAGTCGACGGGGAAGAGTTCGATAACGACGCGTTCGTCGTCGCTATCCCAACTCAACGTGATGCTGCCGGCAACAAACTGCTCGTCAACTGGCAGTTCAAGCGGATCGACGTCAAGCAATGACACCGGGGTTAGTGCGGGGACCGGGTCGCGAGTGGAGCCGGCGAGTTCGTCCAGAAGGCCGCCGACGCGTTGAGCCAAAATCGAGACCTGTTGTTTCTCGCAGGCCACTGAGATGACCGCCCCGGCGGCGTGACGTGCCTGCAGGTAAAAGCGGCGTTGCCCGGGCAGCCCCACGGTGCCGGCCACAAAGCGCTGAGGCGGATCAAAGGAATGGACGATGGCCATGACCGTGAGCCTAGAGGTTCACTTCGCCTTGTCCGCCACCCACAGCGGCTTGCTTGCGGCCACGCTTGGAACGCTTGGCACCCAGGCCTGCCAACGATCCGTGGTGAGTGTTGGTGCCGAGCACAAAGCAGCCATTGGTTTCATAGCGCACGATGGAAAGACTGGCTGGGTCAACCACGATGCGTTGGAAGGCGTCGAGGTGCATACCAAGCGCGTCGGCGAGGATCGCCTTGATGATGTCGCCGTGAGTCACGGCCAGCCAGACCGAGTCGGCGCTCAGGCTCGCGTTTCGTGCTCGCACCGCGCTCACCGCTCGAGCACTCATCTGGGCCATCGACTCACCACCGGGGAATCGCGCAGCACTGGGGTGTGACTGCACGGTCTTCCACAGGGGGTCTTTGGCAAGCGTGGCAAGAGATTGCCCGGCCCACTCGCCGTAGTCGCACTCATTGAGTCCCGGATCGATCTCGACGCGCGCCTCGGGCACCAGCAGCCGCGCTGTCTCGCGGCATCGGACTAGAGGAGAGCTAATGGCTGCATGGAGTGAGAGCCCTTCGATCCGGCTCGCAGCCGCCCTGGCTTGTTCGCGTCCCTTGTCGTCTAAGTGAACTCCGGGGGTGCGTCCGGCAAGCATGCCGTTCGCGTTGGCGGTGGTGCGTCCGTGACGAGCCAAGATGAGCGTGGGCACGCCCTGAGCCTAAGGGCAATGTCGGGAGGAAAGTAGGTTTAGCCTTGCCTGGTGATTGTCGACATCGGGCTCTATCGCGACGGCGAGCGCGTGCCATGCGCATCCAACGACTTGGCAACAGTCAAAGCCGCTGCCGATCAACCTGAAGACTTCGTATGGGTGGGTTTGCACTCACCTCATGCCTCCGAACTCATGCATGTGAGTTCAGTGTTCGGGCTCCACCCTCTTGCCGTGGAAGATGCCCTGTCAGCGCATCAGCGGCCCAAACTGGAGAAGTACGACGACTCGTTGTTCTTGGTGCTCAAAACCTTGTGGTACGTCGAAGAGACTGATGCTGTAGAGACAGGTGAGATCAACCTCTTCATCGGATCGAACTTTGTCGTGAGCGTGCGTCATGGTGAGGGCAGCGCGCTTGCTGAGGCCCGCAGAGACCTTGAGGCCCGAAGCAGCGTCCTCAAACACGGTCCCACTGCGGTTGTCTATGCCGTGACCGACCGCGTCGTGGATGCCTATGAAAGCGTCGCCGCCTGCCTTGTTGAAGATGTTGATGAGGTCGAAGCATCGGTGTTTTCTGAGGAACGCA
>CALMMO010000168.1 GCA_937868455.1 uncultured Marmoricola sp. | reverse complement strand
CGAGCGCCCTGATTGGGGTGCCGATGTCGAGTTCGATTACCTTCGAACACACTCGGCAGGCCCTTGGAGTTGAGCGAGTGGTGCTCACTCAGGTGCTCCGTGACGTCGACACCATCCATGACGCCCATGAGGTCGCGAAGGCGGTGCCGCAGTCGCGCTTTGCCCAGGCCCTAGCCCAGAGCGCCTTGGTCGCAGGAGGTGTGCGGTGATTGCCACCACGACCCCCTGGTCGCAAGTCTTCAGTGCCGCGTTGCGTGGTGAGCCCTGTGCCTTCGTTGGCGCATCGGGTGAGACTCAGCGACTCCCCGTCGAACAATGGCGTCAGGTGGCAGACGCCAGCGACACCGCCGTGCTCACCCACTGCGTCGGCGCAACCCTCGACATCGGTTGTGGCCCAGGTCGGATGACGCAGCGGTTGGTGGAGTTGGGGCATCTCGCCCTCGGCATCGACGTCGTCCCTGAGGCCGTGGCGCAGACTCGTCAACGCGGAGCAGAGGCCATTGAGCGCGACATCTTCTCCCCGCTTCCCGGCGAAGGCCGCTGGCAAAGTGTCCTGCTCGCCGATGGCAACATCGGCATCGGCGGCGATCCGGTGGCCCTGCTGGCCCGAGTCAGGTCACTCCTAGCGCCAGGGGGCCGCGTCGTGGTGGATCTAGATCCACCGGGTCGGGGCATCGCCACCGAAGTGGTGTGCCTGCAAACCCAAGCCGATCGTTCTGAGGCCTTCGCCTGGTCCAGTGTCGGCGCCGATGCCATCGAGTCGCTGGCCTGGACAGTCGGGCTCACCTTGATCGGCCTGCACAGCTATGACCGACGGTGGTTCGCCGTACTCGAGAAGGGGGTGGCGTGGTGATCCCAACCCCTGGCGACTTCACTTCACGCTTGCGCAGCCCAGCGGTTGCCGCACGTGTGGGGGTGCTGTTGGCGATCAGTTTCTGCCTCTGCCTGGTCACGGGGCTGATCAGCCATGAGGCCCAGAGCGCAGATCCAGTGTTTGTGTTGCCGACTAGTCCGGTATGGCTGTATCGGCTCAACCAAGGGCTGCACGTGACTTCCGGCATCGCGGCAGTGCCACTGCTGTT
>CALMMO010000167.1 GCA_937868455.1 uncultured Marmoricola sp. | reverse complement strand
TTTGTCAGCCTTGGACCCTGCGTTGTCTCCGATAACGACAAACGAGGTGTTGCGTGAGACCGATGAAGCGGCCTTGCCGCCCCGACTAATGATCGCTTCTTTGGCGGAGTCACGGGAGAACCCAGTCAACGAACCGGTCACCACGATCGTCAAACCCTCCAGCGTGCGCACGACATCTTCGGCGCGGGCGTCTTCCATCGCGACACCTGCCGCGGCCCAGTTGTCAACGATCTCGTTGTGCCACTCGCCTTCGGGTCCGTCAAACCAGGTCCGCACCGACTCCGCGATGGTCGAGCCGACGCCTTCGACCCCTGAGAGTTGCTCCTCCGTCGCATTGCGTACGGCGGCCATGGATCCAAACTCGGCGGCCAGGGCTCGCGCTGCCGTGGGACCGACGTGTCGGATCGAGAGGGCAACCAGGCCGCGCCACAAGGGCTGTGCCTTGGCTTCCTCGAGGTTGGCAAGGAGTTTGAGTCCGTTGGCCGAAAGTTGCGGCCCTTCCTCACCCTTCTTGGGCGCCCGAGTGAAAAGGGGTGCGCGGAGCAGGGAGTCTGCGGTGAGGGAAAAGACATCCCCTTCGTTGGCAATCACACCAGCGTCAAGCAGGGCGACTGCGGCTTCGTAGCCCAGACCCTCGATGTCGAAAGCACCCCGGCTAGCCACATGGAAGACCCGCTCGCGCACTTGGGCGGGGCACCCGGCGTGGTTGGGGCAGCGCAGATCTTTGTCACCGACCTTTTGCTCCACCAATCGCGTCTCACATGAAGGGCAGTGCGTGGGCATCACCCACTCAGGCAACCCTTCAGGTCGCAGTGCCAAAACCGGACCGAGGATCTCTGGGATCACATCTCCGGCTTTGCGCAAGATGACGGTGTCGCCGGGTCGGACATCTTTGCGGCGCACCTCGTGAGCGTTGTGCAGCGTTGCCATCTCCACTGTGCTGCCGGCGACTTTGGTGGGCCGCATCCGGCCAAAGGGAGTGACCCGGCCGGTGCGTCCGGTGTTGACCTCGATCGCAATGAGGAGGGTGTTGACCTCTTCGGGTGGGTATTTGAACGCAATGGCCCAGCGTGGTGCCCGCGATGTCGAGCCAAGTTGGCGCTGCAAGGCGACGTCATCGACTTTGACCACGACGCCGTCGATTTCGTGTTCGACGTCGTGGCGGTGCTCGCCGTAGTACGCAATGAACTCCTCGACCTCAGCCATGCTCGCCACGACTTGGGCGCGATCAGAGGTCGGCAACCCCCACGCCTTCAGCGCTGCATAGCCGCCTGACTGGGTGGCAGGCTCAAAGCCCTCACGAAACCCGATGCCGTGACAGACCATGCCTAGATCGCGGGTTGCCGTGACGCGTGGATCCTTTTGGCGCAACGAACCGGCCGCCGCATTGCGTGGGTTGGCAAACATGGCCTTGCCTGCAGCCGTCATCTCTTGGTTGAGCCGATCAAACCCAGCGACTGGAAGGTAGACCTCGCCGCGGATCTCCACCCGCTGCGGCACCGGAAACTCGGAGTTGCCGGTGAGTCGATCTGGAATCGAGGCGATGGTGCGGACATTGGGTGTCACGTCTTCACCGGTGCGGCCATCACCACGAGTCGTGGCACGGACCAGTCGACCGGCTTCGTAGAGCAAGTTGATCGCCAGCCCATCGACTTTGAGTTCGCACAGATAGGCCGCGACCTCAACGTCATCGCGGGAAATTCTTTGGGCCCAAGCAAGGAGTTCTTGGGTCGAGAACGCGTTGTCGAGGCTTTGCATCGGCTCTAGGTGATCCACTGGCGTGAACATCGTTGAGACGGCCCCACCGACCTTTTGGGTGGGTGAGTCAGGTGTGCACAGTTCGGGGAATCGCGCCTCCAGCTCCTCCAGACGTCGCATGCGCGCATCGAACTCAGCGTCTGAAAGTGCCGGGTCGTCTAGGACGTAGTAGCGCCACCTCGCCTGCTCGATCTGCTCGGCCAAATCAAGGTGCTCGGCCCTAGCTTCGGTGGTGGCTTCGGGGGTGGCGGATGCAGTCACGGGCCTATCTTGCCTGGCCACGCCGACACATCCCAGGCGGCTAGCTGCAACTGCTGGCGGCGGCTGCGGCGAGTTCGAGTGCGCGGCGTGCATACTCAGGCGTGGCCCCGGCCAGACCGCAGGTGGGGGTCAGCACCGTGGTGGGCGTCGGCGCGAGCCCCACCATGTCGAAGAATCGCATCGCGCGCGCCGTCACCGCTTTCGCATCAAGCACCGAGTCAGTGCTGGGTACGACGCCAAGGAACACCCAATCCCCTGCTTCGAGTGACACCGCAATCTGGTCGTACGCCGAGGCTGCCAAGATCCCTAGGTCAAAGCTGACACCTTTCGCCCCCGCCCCACGTAAGAGCTCCACCGGCACATCGCTGGCACAGCAATGCACGATCGGCACCCCTCCGGCCTCAGCCACGGCAGCCAGGATGGGCTCGAGACCTGCGGAGGCCAACGGAGCGTCCACCGACCGGTGTCGGTGGAACCCTGAGGCAGTGGGCACTTGGCCAGACATCACTGCGGGTAAGGCAGGTTCATCAATTTGAACGAGAAGCGTTGCATTCGGCAGACGTCGTCGTACGTCAGCGATGTGGGTCGCCGCAGCAGCCGCAAGCGCCTGAGCAAGGTCTCTGCGAGCCCCCACGTCGGACAAGATCCGATCACCTTTGGGCTTCTCCACCCCGGCAGCCAAAGTCCAGGGACCGGTGATTTGGATCTTGAAAAACCCAGTCACCTCGATCTGGGACACCACGTCGAGGTCTTGAGCCACCAAAGAGGCGGCTCGACGTTGATCAACGCCTCGCGATGAGAGTCGCCACCCTGCCGGCTGGAGGTCAAAGCCCAAGTCGGTCATCAAACCCAGAGTGCGACCGATCATGGATGCGATGGCGCCGCGCCCTGGCAACTCCACCAGGTGCGGAATCGAGGTCTCCCCCATCACCACCCGTTGGGCTTCATCAAAGCTTCGGGCGTTGTCGAGTTCGGCACCCAACGAACCGCCCGGCATGGAGCCGATCCCGCTTGAATAGGTCATCGGTTCGTCGCCGAAATGGTGGCCGAACCGACCACGCGTGTGCCGTCGTAGATCACGCATGCCTGCCCAGGTGCAATGCCGAAGGCTGGGTCGATCAGGCTGACCTCAACACCCTCTGCACTCGGTGAAACCACGGCTCGGTGTTCGTCACCGTGGGCTCGCAACTGCACGGTGCATTCCATAGGAGCGCTGGGTGCGGCAGTGCACCAAATAGGTCGAATGCCAGTGAGTCCGTGGATGGCCAAACGCTCATGGGCGCCCACTCGAACAGTGCCGGTCACAGGCTCAATGTCGAGCACGTAGCGCGGTTTGCCGTCGGGGGCGGGTCGGCCGATTCGCAGTCCTTTGCGCTGGCCCACAGTGAACCGCCACGACCCATCATGTTCGCCGAGGGTTTCGCCAGTGACGTCGTCGATGATGTCACCGCCGCGGTTGACCCCGTCGAGTTTGTCGGCGAGCCAGCCGCCGGTGTCACCGTCGCTGATGAAACAGATGTCATGTGAGTCGGGCTTGCTGGCGACTGCGAGTCCGCGGGCAGCAGCCTCGCGGCGTACTTCGCTCTTATGGGTGTCACCCAACGGGAAGATCGAGTGACGAAGTTGATCTTGGGAGAGTACGCCCAACACGTAGGACTGGTCCTTGGAGGAGTCGACGGCTCGATGAAGTTCGGCTCCGTGCGGACCATCGATCAACGTGGCGTAGTGACCGGTGGCTACGGCATCAAAACCCAACGCCAGCGCTCGGTCAAGCACCGCTGCGAACTTGATCTTCTCGTTGCACCGAAGGCACGGGTTGGGGGTGCGACCGGCTGAGTATTCGGCCATGAAGTCGACCACAACGTCGTCGTGGAACCGCTCGGAGAGATCCCACACATAGAACGGGATGCCCAAGACATCGGCAGCTCGTCGAGCGTCGTTGGAATCCTCGATCGAGCAACATCCGCGTGAGCCGCTGCGGTAGGTCGCGGGGTTCCGCGAGAGCGCAAGGTGGACTCCGGTGACTTCGTGGCCAGCATCAACCGCTCGAGCAGCCGCCACGGCGGAGTCAACGCCTCCAGACATGGCCGCGATGACTCTCATGAGCGGCTCACAGACGCGGCCTTGCGGGCCCTCTCAGCGCAGCTTGCGATGACCTCGACTAGGGCATCGACGTCAGCCTGGGTCGAGGCATGACCCAACGAGAACCGCAGTGACGAGCGGGCGAACTCCTCATCACACCCCATGGCCAACAAGACGTGACTGGGCTGGGCGACCCCTGCATTGCAGGCTGACCCGGTGGAGCAGGAGATGCCCTTGGCGTCGAGCAACATGAGCAAGGCATCGCCCTCACACCCAGGGAACTTCAGGTGCGCAATCCCTGGAAGTCGTTGCGCAGGATCGCTAGCGCCGTTGTAGATCGCATCTGGCACGGCCTGCTGCACACCGGCAACCAGTCGATCGCGCAGTTGAGCCAATCTGGTGGCGTGCTCGGCGACGTGGTCAACCGACCAAGTGAATGCCGCAGCGAGGCCCGCGATGGCTGGGGTGTTGAGAGTGCCTGAGCGGATATCGCGCTCTTGCCCACCACCATGCATGAGTTGGGTGACCGCAAGTTCGCGGCGTACGACGAGCGCACCGACTCC
>CALMMO010000166.1 GCA_937868455.1 uncultured Marmoricola sp. | reverse complement strand
CCGGCGGTGAGCGAGCCCATGCTTGAGCGCGTTCGACTCGCAACACTCACAGCGTGGTGACCTCTCGGGTCAGCAGATCGATACGCAAGATGGTGTCGCGAGGCACCGGCAGCCAGTGATCACCAACGAGGCCGCTGGAGACGATGTGCACGGAGTCTTCGGTGATGTCATAGGCCATGTCGAAGTAGGCATCGGCGTGGCCGTGCGGGATGTCGTCCTCGTCTTCGAACATGACCCGGAGGTCTTCGATGGGCGGGGGCGCCCACGTCGACATGTGGATGGCATAGAGCGCCGACTCCGAAAGCAGCAACGCGTTGAGGCTCGAGGTCGGGAACTGTTCGCTCATGATCTTGACGGCCATGGCGATGCCCTCGTTTTCGCCGTACGACGAAATGTGTTCGAGGATGAACCGGAAGTACATCTCGCTGTCAGTCACCCCGACCATCGCTTCCAGTGAGGCCGGGCTGAGCAGATCGCGCAGGCGGTCCATCGGTTTGATGCTGCCGTTGTGGGCCATCGCGAACTGACCTGAGGAAAACGGGTGGGTGTTTTCCGGTGCGACCGGAAGGCCATCGGTCGCCCAACGCAGGTGCAAGAAGCCAGCTGAGGAAAGCGCGGTGCCCGACAAGGCCAAGAAGTCGGCGTCGCTGGCTGCGGAGTCGGGTGCTGAGCGGGTCTGCGTGTGGCCCTGGTCGTCGCGCCAAGCCATCCCCCAGCCGTCACCGTGCACACAGGTCAGTGCGGTGAAGGCATCGAAGGCTTCACTCCCGAGGGCATCACGCACCGAGGTCGGTTGCGTATTGACGTACCCCAGGAGACGACACATCGACGGAAATATCCCTTCTTGCGGCTTGCCGTAGCGAGCGTCAGTTTCACCGGTTACCCGGTGAAACTGACATGGATGGGTGACACACGCCACACTTCGTGGCACTGTAACGCTTGTTACAGGGTACGCAATACCCCACAACTTGTAACAACGTAGTCAGACAAGGCAGTCACACCAGACAAGGAGCCACAGGTGGACAGCACCACCCAGAAAGCCGACCAACTCCGAGCAGCCGGGCTGCGCACGCTCACGGGAGTGATCAGCGATTCCGGCGGAGTGCTGCGAGCCAAGAGCGTTCCGGCCGCGCGCGTGGAGTCGTTTGCGCGTAACGGCATGGGTGCTTCGCTGACGTGGCCGGTCTTCACGATCGACAACGGTGTCGCGGTCACTGAACTCATCGGCGTGGCCGGCGACCTGCGCCTCACCGCCGATCTCGACACTGCCGTTGTGCTCGATGGTGGCCTGGGGTGGGCGGTCGCGGATGTGCGCGATCAAGAGGGCAACATTTCGCCGTACTGCTGGCGCGATGTGACCCGGCGCCAAGTCGAGGCGCTTGCGGCGATGGGCATTGAGACGCTGGTGGGGCACGAGATGGAGTTCACCATCCTCGACGAAGAAGGGCTCGCGCTTGGGGCCCGCGACGGCTGGGCGGCCTACGGCGTAGGCCCTTACCTGGCCCTCGGCGAATTCGCTGCGGAGGTCACCGAGGCACTCGCGGCGCACGACATTCCGGTCGAGCAGATCCACGCGGAGTACGGCGTGGGCCAATTCGAATTGTCATTACCCCCTCGTGACCCGATGACTGCTGGTGCCAATGTGCTGTTGGCCCGCACGGTGATTAGCCAGATCGCAGCCGGGTTCGGACTCAAAGTGAGCTTCTCTCCGGTGCCCTTCACTGGTGGGGCCGGAAATGGTGCCCACCTCCACGTCTCGCTGACCAAGAACGGTCAACCGCTCTTGAACGGTGGCCCTGGAGTGGGAGTCGCAGGCACCGAGGGGATGCACCCAGAAGCCGCTGCCGCAATCGCGGGAGTGGTGGAGCACCTTCCGGGCACCATCGCCGTGCTTGCCGGAAGTGTTGTCTCGGGCGAGCGCATGCAACCAGGCCACTGGTCAGGTGCCTGGACCGCCTGGGGTGTGGAGAACCGCGAAGCCGCGGTGCGCATCTTGGTCGCAGGTCTGGGCAATCCCCACGGCGCCAACATCGAGGTCAAGTGCGTCGACGCCAGCGCCAACACTTGGTTGGCCACCGGTCTGATCTTGGGGCTGATGCGCCACGGCATCGAGCACTCGCTGGTGCCACCCGCCGAGGTGCCCGGCGACCCGTCGCTGCTCAGTGACGAAGAACGTGCCGCTCTTGGAGTGCGCGCGTTGCCGTGGCAACCCGAAGAGCGACTGGCACTTTTCGCCGATGACCCGGTCGTCAAAGAGATCTTGGGTGAGCCGATGCATCACGCGCTGCTCGCCGTACGCCGCCATGAACTCACCTGCCTGCAGGGCCAAGACATTCACGCTGCCACCAGGTACTCCTGGTCTGGCTGATCGATCCATCACCCGAGAAAGAGACACCGAATGACGAAGCGCAAACTGAAACTCTGGGAGGCATTAGCCGTCTCCCTGGGCCTGGTCGGACCGACCTTGGCCATGTCAGGCAACGGCCAAGGCATCATCGGCATGGTCGGCAAGGCCGTTCCGCTGGTGTTCTTCTTGGGCTTCCTGGGCGTGATGCTGGTGGCCTTCGGATTCATCCGCCTCACCCGTCGCTACAACCACGCAGGCAGCGCCTACGCGTTGGTGGGCGCAACGATGGGCCCGCGACTCGGGTTCATCGCAGGGTTTGCCCTGTTTGGCTGCTACCTCTTCTTCTTGATCTGCACAGCGTCGATCTTTGGCGCCTTTGTGAACTCGTTCCTGGGTCACTTCGGCTCGGCGCAGATCGGGTTCGGCATCTCAGCAGCGGTGTGTCTTGCCCTGGCCGGGTGGCTTAACACCCGCGACACCTCGACCGTCTCGCGTCTGCTGTTGACCATCGAAGGCTTCGGCATCACCTTCATGGTCATCTTGGTGGCCGTGATTTTCGCTAAGGGCGGCGCCGAGTCCACCGGCTTCGACACCTCCACCTTCACCTCCGGCGGCGTCTCGATGAGCACGATCGCGGCAGCGGTTGTGGCTGCAGTGCTCTCGTGGGCAGGTTTCGAAAGTTGTGCAGCACTGGGCGAAGAAACCGACAATCCGCGTCACAACATCCCGCGTGCCCTCTTCGGATCAGTGCTGATCACCGGTGCGCTCTTCGTGATCGTGATGTTCGCGCAAACCATTGGTTTCGGCACCGACAAAGAGGGCCTGGCGAAGTTCCAGGGCAGCGGAAACACCTTGGGTGACCTTGGCACGTCGTACGTCGGAAACTGGTTCGGCATCTTGGTCGTGCTCACCGCTGTGGCCTCGGCGTTCGCCTGCAACCTCGCCTCGGTGACCTCATCGGCTCGCTTGATGATGGCGCTGGCCCGCGACGGCTTCGGCTCACCCAAACTCGCCAAGGTTGACCCGGTGCACCACTCGCCAGTCAACGCAGTGTGGTTGATGGTGGCCATCGGCATCGTGGTCAACCTGGTCTCGTGGCTGGCGAAGTGGCCGGTCATGGGCACGGGCAACGCCGCCATCGACTCCTATTTCTTCTTCGCAGTCGTGGGTTCGGTGTGTCTGCTGTTCGCCTACCTCTTGGTTGAGTTCGCCGTGTTCGCCGCAGCCCGCTCGGGCCAGATCTCGGTTAAGGCCTGGGAGTTGTTGTGGCCAGCACTGGGTTCGGTGTTCATCTTGGTGATCTTGTACTTCAACCTGAAGGGCCAAAGCGGCATCTCACCGGCATTCGTCGCCTTGGCGTGGGTGTTGGTTGGCGTCGTGATCGCGCTCGCCGCTGGCAACCTGGCTAAGCGGATCGGTGAATCACTGACCCGTGAGTTGGACAACGCGGATGCTGGCCACTCGGAGTTGATTGAGTGAACCTGATCTCTCGGGATCGAGTCATTGCCGGAGTCGAGAAACTTCGGTTCTTCCCCCTCACCGTCTCTGGCGGTGAGGGGGCATGGCTCATTGAGACTGGTGGCCGACGCCTTCTCGACTTGTCCTCCACCTGGACTGCCTGCGGGCTCGGCAACGGACACCCGGCCGTTGCGGCCGCGTTGGCCCGAGTGGCGGCTTCGCCTCCTGGCGGGGGCGCTTTGTCGGCGATCCACGATGAAGCAGTGAGCCTGGCCGAAGACCTGCTGGCTCTGGTGCCAGGCGCCGGAGATCGCCGGGTCTACTTGGGCCACGCTGGCTCAGATGCCAACGATGTCGCGATTCGGGCGGCTCGACATTTCACCGGCAAACCGGTCGTGGTCGCTTTTGAGGGTGGCTATCACGGCGGCATCGGACAAGCCATGGCTGCATCTGGCGTGCATGTGGCTGGCGGGTCGGTCGAGGCCTCGCCGTCGGTGAGGTTTGTGCCCTACCCCAAGAGCGACAGCGCGGCGGCGCTTGAAGCGCTCACCCAAGCACTTGCCCCCAGCGATGTGGCCTGCGTGCTGGTTGAACCCATCCTTTCCGATGGCGGCCTCATCGTCCCTCCCGACGGATTCCTTGCCGAGGTGGCCAGCAGTTGTGCTGCCGCCGATGTCTTGCTCATCGCCGATGAGGTCAAGGTCGGTTTGGGGCGCACTGGGCAGATGCATGCCTACTCGCACGATCAAGTCACCCCGGACTTGGTGTCATTTGGCAAGGCTTTGGGTGCTGGACTGCCGATCTCCGCCCTCGTTGGACCCGCCGCCGTGCTCGATGAGCCGGGCGCATCTGCACTGCTCACCACCGCAGGCAA
>CALMMO010000165.1 GCA_937868455.1 uncultured Marmoricola sp. | reverse complement strand
AAGGCATTAACAAAATCGCCGCCGACGTACAACAGATCCACCCCATCGCCGGCGTGCTTCCCCAAGAGTGCATCGCTATTCACAGCATGGAATGTCGCTCATATGAGTACGTCGTCACCTTCCCCGTGCCTGGTTACTTCAACTGGCTGCGCGAAGACGGCATCCGCGAGTCATACGCGCGCCAACGGTGGTTCCTTCAGCACATGCAAAGTGGGTACGGCGGCGACCACTGGCTGCTCAAATCGCCCGCCCACCTGATGTGGCCTGATCAATTGCTCGAGGAATTTCCGGATGCGCTCTTCATCCAAACCCACCGCGACCCAGCCAAGGTGTTGGGCTCGGTGAGTTCGCTCTATGCCACCTTCAACGCGGCCATGAGCGATCACAGCGACGCCAAGAAGATTGGGCGCGAACAGTTTGAGCAGTGGCAATGGGGCCTTGGGCAAATGATGAAGTTCCGCGAAACCCTGCCAGAGGACCGCGTCATCGACGTCGCCTTTGAGGACACCTTGAACGACCCGATGGGCACCGTGCGCCGTATCTATGACCACTTTGGATTGCCCCACACCGAAGCCATTGACCAAGGCGTTCGCGATTACCTCGCCGAAAACCCGCGCGACAAGCACGGATTGCACAGTTACTCGATTGAGGACTTCGGGTTGACGCGGGCAGAAGTGGGTCATGCGTTCGCCGACTACAACGACCGCTTCAAAGTTGCGATGGAGGACTGATGGACGCGAAAGCGGCGTACGACGAGTTTCTGGCGAGCCTGGCTTCGGCAGCCGAACTGATCACCGGGTCCAATGGCGCCGTTGATGAGCGCGAGCGTGCTGAGGGGTTTCGTCATCTCACCCGGCTGACCTCGATCGCGTTAGAAATGATCGTGGAGAAGGGCGATCCTGCTCACCCAGAGCTCACTCGATGGATGAACCCGCATCGCAAGATGATGGGTGATAACCCCGGCACCATCTATGAATCCGCTTGGTTAGACCCCGCTCTGCACTATGTGCTGCGCGGCAATCGGGGCGGCACCACCTGGATTGGGGTGTGCATCTACGGCACCGGTGAGGGTGGGTCGAGAAGGATTGCGGGGGCGATCGACAGCGAGGTGGAGTACTCCGCAGACGGGTCTTTTGAGTTGCACTTGGCGGCCAGTCGTCCGTCGGACTTGCCAGCAGGTGCCAGCTTCCTGGCCCTTGAGGCTGATGCCACCGACTTGCTGATTCGTCAGTATTTCCATGACCCGTCGGCGCAGGCTGAGGCGACGTACTCCATTGAGGTGGTGGGTGGCGGTGCACCCCCGGCTTTGAGCGAATCAGTGTTCGCAGACAGATTGGTAGCCGCCGGGCGATATGTGCGCGACGTGCTCGAAGTCGAGACCACCATCAGTGCAATCAGCCAAACCACCGCTCCACCTGAGATCCGCAAGCCTGGATCGACCGCTGGCGAAGGCGAGGTCGACTGGAGCGTGATTAACCGGGTGCAACCAACCCCGGCGATCGGCTACTCGGGGGCGTGGTTCGACGACCTTGATGACGATGAAGTCATCGTGGCCCAAGGCGTGCTGCCCGCATGTGAATACGCCTCGGTGCAGTGGCTCAGCCGGTGGATGGAGTCGGGCGACTATGCCCACCACCAAGTGCAACTCACCGATCGTCAGATGCGGCTAGCTGCCGATCGCAGCTTCGCGGTGTCGCTGGGCAGGAGTGACCCCGAAGATGGCACTGCGTGGCTCGACACCACTGGAATCCGTCATGGCACCTTCGTGATCCGCACGCTTGGTGCTGAGCCTGCTGAGGTCACCTATCGGCGTTACAGGCGAGAGCGCTAGCGGCCGCTGCTTTATCCGGATGTTTGGCGCTTTGCGGGGAGGATCTCCCCCGCAAAGTGCCAAAGTCACAGGTTTACTTGTGACTTTTCGCGCGACGCAAATTGCGTATTTGCCAGCGTGAGAGCGCTCGGAGGCACACCCTGAGCCCGAGGGGGGCTCACTCAACAGGAGCGTGCTCCTCCCATCATCTTGTGGAGGCATCATGTTCGCTCGTTTAGGTGTGGCGCTGGCATCGGTTGCCGCGTCCGCTGTGCTGGTTGCCCCGGTGGCCCAGGCCGATCCACCGGTTCGTGTCGATGCGCGTGTGCTGGTTCTCGATGATCAGCAGGGCCAGGTGGGCACTTTCCTGGAGCGGTTGCGCAGTCAAGGGGTGCCGACCACGGTGATCGACGTGAGCGACTCTTCGCGCGATCCGATCACCGCTGAGAGCCTGCGTGGCACCGACGCGCAAGGCGTCTACGGCAAGTACTCCGCCGTGGTGATCCAGACCGACTATCCCGCCGAGGTCAACGGCGACGAACTCACCGCGCTTTATGACTACGAGATGGAGTATTCGGCTCGCGAACTGATCACCTACACCTGGGCGCACCCCGAGGTCGGGGTGTCGTACGCCGAGAACCCCGGGTTCACCGGTGAACTCGACGGCATGCAGGGCACCGTGACCGAGGCCGCCAAGGGCCTGGGTTTTGGTTACCTCAACGGCCCGCTGCCTTTTGCGAACACCGACGGGTCGAGCGAGAACTACGGTTCGATCGCCAGGCCGCTCGAGACCTACCCCGACGGTCAGAGTTACACCACCGTGGTCCAGATGCCGATCCCTGACACCAACGAAACCGGCTCGGTGTTGGGGGTGTTCAACGACAACGGGCGCGAGCGCATGGTCTCGACCTTCTCCTTCGGCAGTTGGCAAGCAGAGTTCCAGATGCTGGCTCCGGGGATGATCAACTGGCTGACGAAGGGCGTCTCGACGTCCTACAACCGCAACTACTTCTCGATTCACTCCGACGATCACCTTTTGCCCGACGGTCGCTGGAGCATCGAGGGCAACTGCACGATCGGCTCAGACTGCAACGAGGCGACGTACCCACCGGAGGCTCCTGGCAGCACCATCCGGATGACCGGCGCCGACGTGGACTACCTAGTGAAGTGGCAACGCCGCAATGGCATCTTCATTGAGATGGC
>CALMMO010000164.1 GCA_937868455.1 uncultured Marmoricola sp. | reverse complement strand
GATCACCTGCCCAGTGGGAGGCTCGGTGGCGACGGGCTCCACGATTCGCCAGTCGTACTCAGCAGTGGCGTCGACGTCATCAGCAATGGATGCGTGCCGAATTGGCTCCACGGGCATGGGGTGCTCACCGATCGGGTCGCTCACGTCGTACGACGCAGGCGCCTCAGGTTCGGCGAACAAATCGAACTGCTCAGGGTCAGGTTCTTCGATCGACTCCACTAATGGCTCGGGGTCGACGGGCGGTGCTTCGCCAAACAAGACGTCAGAAGGAGATGGCTTCCACCACGATTCGTCGGTGGTGTTGTCGACGACCGGGATGGGCGCGGAAGGCTCGTAGTCGAAGTCGGCAGGCAGGACTTCGGGGTCTACGAGCGGCTCGTCAATGACCGCCTCAGGCAGCGGTGGAATCTCGACGGAAGGCTCATCGAGGGACCAGATTTCCTCACTGCGGATGGGCGCGGGAGGACGCGTCGAGACCTCTTCGGGCCACCACGACTCAGGGGTCGGTGCGCGGTGAGCTCCAGGTTGAGTCGCCGGAACTTCCGGGGTCTCGCCATTGGGGTCAACGGGTTGATCAGCCACTTTGGCTCCTCCTGCGGCCTCGTGCTGCGCCGTACGTCGCGGTCTGTCACGAGACAAACCATGGGTTCAGGCTTACCAGAACAACAGCTTTCACTCCAGCAAACTGCTACATCATCCCTGACTTTGGGTACGTCTTGCACGTCCGACTCGTCCCAGGATGTCCTAGCTAGCAAAAATTCATGAAGATACTGAGCACCGAGGGTGGTTCTAGGTTGGGTTCCTATTGGTAGGCTGCTCTTGGATCAGTTGCACATGTTCCAGCGGCTCGTTGGGGTTTGTTAGTCAACGACCATGCATTCCTTGGGTGCCTTAGGGCGCTCATTGGGTTCACTGTCGTCGCACCGCAACTGGTGCAGGTTCGGTCGAGTTGGCCGGGCCAAGCCCCACAACAAGGAGTATTACGAGCATGGCTCAGGGCACTGTCAAATGGTTCAACGCTGAAAAAGGCTTCGGCTTCATCGCACAGGAGAACGGCGGCGACGACGTCTTCGTTCACTACTCGGCGATTCAGTCCAACGGATACAAGTCCCTCGATGAGAACCAGAAGGTCGAATTCGACGTCACCCAGGGCCCCAAGGGTCCCCAGGCTGAGAACGTTCGCCCTCTCTGATCTAAGACGAGATCAAAACAAGCCCCTGGCCTCACGGTCAGGGGCTTGTTGCATTTTTAGGTGGTTCAGCTGACGACGGCGTATCCCGCTTCGCCCACTGCGGCGGCCACCTGCTCGGCAGTCGCCTCACCGGTGACGACCACTTGGCCTGACTCGACGTCGACCGAAACGGTGCTGACTCCGTCGATCGCAGTGATCTCTTCGGTGACTGCATTGGCGCAGTGACCACAGGTCATGCCACTGACTTGGTAGGTAGTACTGGTCATGACTGCAATCTACTTCACAGGCTGACAGTCGCTTCGTTCACTTTCGACCCATAGCATGTGCGCTGTCGTGCCCTATTCGCCAGGAGTTCACAGTGGCGTTACGCCTCAAGCCCATTGATGACACCTTTTACGACCTGCTTTCGGCTAGTGCAGCCAAGCTTGTCGAAGGTGCCAATCTGCTTGCCCGGATGTTGGGCGACGACCCTGATCGGCGCGAAATTGCCAAGAAGATGGCCGAACTGGAGGCCGAGTCTGACGAGCTGACTCACAGCATCGTCAAGCGGGTGAACAAGACGTTCGTGACTCCGCTTGATCGCGAAGACATCTACGCACTGGCTGCCGAACTCGACGACGTCATGGACAACATGGAGAAGGCCGTCGACCTCGTCATTTTGTACGACGTCCGCGAACTCCCTGCCCGCTTTGCCTCACAAGTCGACGTGCTCCAGCGATGCGCTGAAGTGACCGAAGAGCGGATGCCTTCGTTGCGCAGCCTCAAAGACCTGCAGAGCTACTGGGTCGAGATCAACCGCCTCGAAAACGCTGGCGACAAGGCCTACCGCAAGATAGTTGCCGAACTCCTCTCAGGCTCCTACAAAGCCTTGCAGGCCATGAAATTGCGAGACATCGCCGACGCGCTGGAGGCTGCGATTAACTCGTTTGAGTCAGTGGCCCGCATCGTCGAACAGATCCACGTCAAGGAGAAGTAGCGTGCTGGCGCTCGTCATCGCCGTGATCGCGGTGGCGTTGATCTTCGACTACACCAATGGTTTCCACGATGCCGCGAACGCCATCGCAACCTCGGTGTCCACTCGGGCGCTGACCCCCAAAGTCGCCGTCGTACTCGCCGCGATCATGAACTTCGTGGGCGCGTTCCTTGGCCAAGCCGTCGCGAACACCGTCTCCGAAACCATCAACCCTGGCGTGGGGCACAAAGCACTGTTGGTTGTGTTGAGCGGTCTGGTTGGCGCCATCATCTGGAACATCGCGACGTGGTACGTCGGGCTGCCGTCTTCGTCTTCCCATGCCCTGATCGGCGGCCTTGTCGGAGCCGCTCTAGCTGCCTCGCGAGACGTGCACTGGCACGTGATCGTCAGCAAAGTCGTCATCCCGATGTTCTTGTCGCCGTTGGCGGGGTTTGTGGGTGCGTTCGTGCTGACTCTGCTCTTGATGTGGGTCTTTAGGCGCACCGAGTTGCAGCAAGTGCAATCAACCTTCCGGATGCTTCAGACCGTCAGCGCAGCGGCCCTGGCATTGGGCCACGGAATCCAAGACGCTCAAAAGACGATGGGTGTGATCGTGCTGGCACTGGTTGCCGGTGGGTATCAGGAGACGACCGGACACTTGCCGATTTGGGTCGTGGTGGTGGCTGGCACCGCGATCGCTCTAGGCACCTACTCCGGGGGTTGGCGCATCATGCGCACCTTGGGTCAGCGGCTCATCCACCTCACCCCGGCTCGTGGCTTTGCGGCCGAGACGACCGCAACGGGTGTGCTCTACGTGATGGCGTTCGGCTTCAGCGCGCCTGTCTCCACCACCCACACCATCACCTCGG
>CALMMO010000163.1 GCA_937868455.1 uncultured Marmoricola sp. | reverse complement strand
GTTGAAGCAGGTGCGGAGGCGTTCAATGGTGTGCATGGCGCCCAGGAAGTGACCGCCGTGGCCGACTTCCTCGTGAGCGTCGAACCCAATCGACGCGTCATCGATCTCAAGCGGGGTGAACTCGTGTTGGAGCATCTGCAAGATCTCGATGTCCATGATGAACTTCTCATAGCCCGCGACCAGGCCACCTTCGAGCCAGCCGGCCGAGTGCATCACCCAGTTAGCGCCAGCCAAGAAGGTCGGCATCATCGTCATGAGGGCCTCATAACCGGCCTGGCCATCAGCGACTTGCGAGGAGGTCAGGCCGCCGCCGGTGCGGGAGGGCAACCCGAAGGGGCGCGCGATCTGTCCGGTGCACAGCAAGCCAATGCCCGACTCGGGGGTGCCGAAGGTCGGAGAGCCTGACTGCATGTCGATGTTGGACAAGAACGACCCGAAGATGACCGGAGCGCCTGGGCGGATCAGTTGCGAGAGGGCGATGCCCGAGAGCGCCTCGGTGATTTGCTGCACCAGGGCTGCGGGGATCGTGACCGGCGACATCGCGCCCATCAAGATGAAGGGCGTCAACACCACAGGCTGGGCGGCGCTGGAGTATTCAAACTGCGACTCCAGCATGCGGTCGTCCCAGCGCAGCGGGGAGTTGCAGTTGATCAGGCTGATCGAGGCGGGGGTTTGCTCGATCTTGTCTCGGCCACCAAACAAGATGCTGCTCATCGCGATGGTGTCGGCGGCGTTGACGCCGCTCACCACGTTGCCCATGTAGATCTTGTCGGTCAGGGTCTGCAGGGCATAAGTCATGTCGAGGTGGCGCGAGTCCAACGGGGTGTCGTTGGGCTCACAGATCACGCCGCCGGCTGAGTCGAGTGCACCAAATGACTGGCTCAGTTTTGCGAAGTTCTTGAAGTCCTCGAACGTGCCATCGCGGCGTACTTCACCCTCGCGCACGAACGGCGGGCCGTAGACAGCACCGAAAGCCATCGAGTTGCCACCGATGTGCACGTTGTTTGCGGGGTTGCGT
>CALMMO010000162.1 GCA_937868455.1 uncultured Marmoricola sp. | reverse complement strand
CAAAGCCGCGAAGGCCCGACTCGATCCCCAAGGTCTTTTCCAATCAGACCTCGCACGCAGACTTGGTTTAGGAGACTTTTCATGATCGATGCCCTCGGACAGCCGCGTCGGGTGCTGGTGCTTGGTGGCACCAGCGACATCGCCCTTGCCACGGTCGCAGCGTGGAGTGCCCGCGGTGCGATCGATGTCGTGTTAGCCGCCCGGCCCGGTTCGCGTCGTACCGAGGCCGCCTGCCAAGTGCGAGCGTGGGGCAGCACTGCCACCGAACTCGATTTCGATGCATTAGACACCGCGTCACACCCCGCTCTTATCGAGCACGTCGCAGCTGGTGGAGACATCGACGTCGCGTTGGTTGCCTTCGGGGTTCTCGGCGATGAGGAAGCGGCCTGGCAGGACCACGATGCGGCTGTATGGCACGCCCAAGTCAACTATGTAGGGGCGGTCAGTGTGGGTGTCCCGCTGGCCGCGCAACTGACTAAGCAAGGCCATGGCGTCATCGTGGCAATCTCATCGGTGGCGGGTGAGCGCGTGCGCCGAAGCAACTTCGTGTACGGCTCCAGCAAAGCCGGTATGGACGGCTTCTACCTCGGTTTGGGTGAGGCACTGCGTGGTACTGGCGCAAGCGTCTTGGTCGTGCGTCCGGGATTTGTGAAGACCAAAATGAGTGAAGGTCGCGAGCCCGCCCCTCTGTCGGTGGGCGCCGATGAGGTCGCGGCTGCAATTCTCAAAGGCGTGCATGAAGGCAGTGATTTGATCTGGGTGCCGATGCCGATGCGGGCGGTCATGTCGGCACTGCGTCACGTCCCTCGGCCCGTGTTTAGGCGTTTGCCCTTGTGATTAACCTGCACGAAGTCTCTGAGCGCACCCGTTGGGTGCCGCGCGTGTGGGTGTGTGTTCTTGCGCTGGTGTTGTTGGGTCCTGCATTGGCTCCGGGCTATGTGTTGAGCTACGACATGGTGTGGGTGCCGCACCTGGCGATCCGTGCCGAAACCTGGGGACTTGGCTCCTTGCTGCCCCGCAATGTTCCTTCGGACGCGTTCGTAGCGCTGTTCAACCAGGTGATCCCCGGCATGCTGCTGCAGAAGTTGGTGTTGGTCGGATCGCTGGCGGGTGCCGGACTGGCAGCTCTGCGTTACGGAGGCACCTCTCTGGTCGGTCGAATGCTGGCTGGCACGGTCTACATCTGGAACCCATTCGTTGCCGAGCGACTTGCGATTGGGCACTGGCCCTTGCTTATTGCGTACGCCGTCTTGCCGGTGCTGATCACGCAGGCAGCCCACTACCGCCGAAGCGGGCAACTCAGGGCGGGGTTGCTCTTGGCGGCTGCTGGCATGTCGATGACTCCCAGCTCAGGTGTGCTCGCAGGTGTGGTGTTGCTCGCCATTGGCATCGCATGGCGTCGGCCCTCGATGCGCAGTGCGCTCACTCTCATTGTGGTTTCGGTGCTGGCCAACGCTCCTTGGATCGGAGCAGGTCTGGCTCACCTCAGCGACGCCACCTCCGCCCAAGCCGGAGTATCAGTGTTTGGGTTACAAGCCTCGGGTGCCCTGCCAGCACCCCTGGCCGCACTTGGGCTCGGCGGAATCTGGAACAAAGACGTCGTGCCTTACAGCCAAACCACTCCGCTGGCCTGGTTGGCACTGGCCATGCTGCTGCCAATGTTTGGCTGGGGATTGTGGCTGATGTACCGAGATAACCATCGGCGTTCACGATCGCTGCGGACCGTCGCCCCCGAAGGCGACCACATCGCGGACCTCGTGGTGCTGTGGGGGCTCGGTTATCTGCTGGCGATTCTCTCCTGGCTGGCGCCCGGCCCCATGGGTTGGGTTGCCGCCCACGTTCCCGGCGGCGGGATCATGCGCGATGGTGCGCGATGGCTGGCGTTGTGTGCCCCGTTGCTCACCACGGCCGTGGTCGTGGCAGGGGTGTGGCTGATCCGGTGGGCGCCACGGGCAGTGCGACCACTCCTGGCAATTGCGACCGTCCTCATTCCGATGGCGTGGCTACCCGATGCAGCTTTTGGAGTCGGGGGAGCGCTGCACGCATCGTCGTACCCAGCCGAGTATTCGGCGGCCCGTCAAGCCGTGGAGCAGGCCCGAGAGCAAGGCTCCGATGGATCGCTCCTGCTCCTGCCTTTCTCGCCCTACCGAGCGCCGAAGTGGAATGCTGGACGGCCTGTCTTGGACCCACTTTCGCGCTATTTTGCGCCCAACCCGGTGGCTAGCGACGTGCTACGCATCGACGGTCGACCGATCGAGGGCGAGTCGAAGACGGTCCAGCGGGTGCACGCGGCACTTGAATCGGCGCAGCCAGCCGAGCAACTCAAGCAATTGGGCATCCGCTTCGTGGTTGCCGACCTGACGCCGGACACTGCGTTGCCACACATCGCCGGTGCGGTGGTGCACCAAGGTGCACAACTCACGGTCATCGACATGGGATCCCAGGGCCTGTCAGCAATGGGTCCAACCACGGGCCAACGTGCCCTCATCTACCTCGGGTGGGCGGGGTTTGTGACGCTTCTCATAGTTGCCACAACGTTATGGCGCGGACGCTTGGAGTTTGCCAATTTGTCCTGTTACCCTTTGCCGACGGTCTGGACGCATAGCTAACGCTGGCGGAACTTTGGAGGGCATTGAGTGAGCACCCCTGGGATGAGCAACACCAGCAACACAATCGGATCGATTTTGGCGATCATCATTGGCATTGTGCTGGCCAGCGTGACGCTGATCGGCATCATTCACTCGCAGGTGGACGACCCAAGCTCCTCACCCGCGAGCGTTGAGCGCCCGCTGATCGACTACGGCACCAACTAGTTCTTTAGTTCATCGATTTGCGGCGCAGGCTGGTCCTGCGCCGCGATCATTTTTCCGTCCAGGGCGCTGAGCACGATAGTGGTCAGCGCCTTTTGCGTGTTGTCCCACGTGTATGACTCACTCACTGCGAGTGCTCCTTTGGCCAGACTCGCCCGCAAGCTGGCATCGGTGAGCACTTGCCTGAGTTGGTCGACGAACTCTGCTTTGGAATCGGCAAGAAGCCCAGAGAACCCATCAGAGATGGATTCCCGGGTCCCGCCCGCATCGCGGTAGGCCACTGTGGGGGTCAGATGGTGACCGGCCTCACCGATAACTAGGCCCCAGCCCTCTTTCAGCGATGGCAAGGCCTTCACCCACGAGCGTGCATAGACGCGATGCTTGTCTTCTTCGCTCACGTGCCCCAGCAACTCGACGAACTCACTTGCCCCGTTTTGATTCACGTAGTCCTGCAGTTCATCGGACCACCAGCCGCCACCGACTACGGTGAGTTTGAGATCAGGAAGTTCTGGGCGCAGTGTGATCGCGGCGTCGATGGCGTGCTCGACCTGCTTGTGAGGGACCAAGCGTCCGACCACACAGATGCTCGGGTACGACGATTTGGGCTCCAGCGTCGGCACCTCCACCGATTCAGATCCGTTGTGCACCACCGCAATGTGGTGACCGGGCACGCCGAGTGAAATCAGCTCATCGCGAGTTGCTCGTGACACTGCGACGTACTGACAGGCTCGATAGAGCCGAGGGGAGAGGCCATGCTCGATCCACCAGCCGATTCGTCCCGTGATCCCTGGGTAGACCACGGGCCACTGCTCGCGGTGCACGTGGTGCACGAGCACGATGATGGGCTTTCGGGTCACCAGCCGGGTGAAGAAGGGCAGTCCGTTTTGCACGTCGATGACTACGTCGCAACGACCGAGCTTGCGCATGAGTAGTGCCTGCATGCCACGGGCGTAAACCCCAAGCTTG
>CALMMO010000161.1 GCA_937868455.1 uncultured Marmoricola sp. | reverse complement strand
AGAGGGCGACGAACTGCCCCCGGGCGTTAACGAACTCGTTCGGGTGTACGTCGCGCAGAAGCGCAAGATCTCGGTGGGTGACAAGCTCGCTGGTCGTCACGGCAACAAGGGTGTTATCGCCAAGATCCTGCCGATCGAAGACATGCCGTTCATGGAGGATGGCAGCCCGGTCGACGTGATCTTGAACCCCCTGGGTGTGCCGCGTCGTATGAACATCGGCCAGATCCTGGAGATCCACCTTGGCTGGCTAGCCAAGAACGGCTGGAAGATCGAGGGTGCCTCTGACAAGGCATGGGAGCAGCGACTCAGCGAGATTGGCCTGGCCGAAGCGCCGGCTGACTCCAAGGTCGCGACGCCCGTGTTTGACGGTGCCCGCGAGGACGAGATCGTCGGTCTGCTCGGTGCGGCTTTGCCGAACCGTGACGGCCAGCGTCTGGTTGGCGAAAACGGCAAGGCGAACCTGTTCGATGGTCGCTCCGGTGAGCCCTTCCCCGAGCCGGTTTCGGTTGGCTACATGTACATCTTGAAGCTCCACCACTTGGTGGATGACAAGATCCACGCCCGCTCGACCGGTCCGTACTCGATGATCACCCAGCAGCCGCTTGGTGGTAAGGCGCAGTTCGGTGGCCAGCGATTCGGTGAGATGGAAGTGTGGGCAATGGAGGCCTATGGCGCCGCCTACGCCCTTCAAGAGCTCTTGACCATCAAGTCCGATGACGTGCCTGGTCGTGTCAAGGTGTACGAAGCCATCGTTAAGGGCGAGAACATCCCTGACTCGGGCATCCCGGAGTCGTTCAAGGTTCTGGTCAAGGAAATGCAGTCGCTGTGCCTCAACGTCGAAGTGTTGAGCCAAGACGGCAGTTCCATCGAGTTGAAGGACGCTGAGGAAGATGTCTTCCGTGCGGCCGAAGAACTCGGCATTGACCTGTCTCGCCGCGAGCCTTCAAGCGTCGAAGAAGTCTGATTCGTTGACCGGGCCTGCTCAGGCAGGCCCGGTGAATCAGTCCCCCTATTACTTAGACATCATCGAAAATCGAGATCGAGGGAAACAGCCAAGTGCTCGACGTTAACTTCTTCGACCAGCTTCAGATCGGCCTGGCCACTGCGGAAGACATCCGCAACTGGAGCCATGGCGAGGTTAAGAAGCCCGAAACCATCAACTACCGCACGCTCAAGCCTGAGCGCGATGGCCTCTTCTGCGAGAAGATCTTTGGCCCCACGCGCGACTGGGAGTGCTACTGCGGCAAATACAAGCGCGTGCGCTTCAAGGGCATCATCTGTGAGCGTTGTGGCGTTGAAGTCACCCGCTCCAAGGTGCGCCGCGAGCGGATGGGCCACATTGAGTTGGCCGCACCGGTCACCCACATCTGGTACTTCAAGGGTGTGCCCAGCCGTCTGGGATACCTGCTCGACTTGGCACCGAAGGACCTCGAAAAGGTCATCTACTTCGCTGCCTACATGATCACCCGCGTTGACGATGAGGCTCGCCACCGCGACCTCACCGACCTTGAGGGCAAGATCGGTCTGCAGCGTAAGAACCTGGAGACCCGCCGCGACAACCAGATCGACGAGCGCGCCAAGAAGCTCGAGACCGACCTGGCTGCACTTGAGGCCGAAGGCGCCAAGGCAGATGCCAAGCGCAAGGTCCGTGACGGTGGCGAGCGCGAGATGAAGCAGATTCGCGATCGTTCGCAGCGTGAGCTCGACCGCCTCGAAGAGGTCTGGGACACCTTCAAGAACCTCAAGGTCCAAGACCTGATGGGTGATGAGCAGCTCTACCGCGAGATGAAGCTGTGGTTCGGCAAGTACTTCGAGGGCTACATGGGCGCCACCGCGATCCAAAAGCGCCTCGAGACCTTCGACATCGAGGGTGAAGTTGCCTCGCTGCGCGAGACCATCGAGACCGGCAAGGGCCAGCGCAAGGTGCGCGCGCTCAAGCGGTTGAAGGTTGTCGACGCGTTTGCCAAGACCAACAACTCACCGCTGGGCATGGTGCTCGACGCCGTACCCGTGATCCCGCCGGACCTGCGCCCCATGGTGCAGCTTGACGGTGGTCGGTTCGCGACCTCTGACCTCAACGACCTCTACCGTCGTGTGATCAACCGCAACAACCGCTTGAAGCGTCTGCTTGACCTCGGTGCGCCCGAGATCATCGTGAACAACGAGAAGCGCATGCTCCAAGAGGCCGTTGACTCACTCTTCGACAACGGTCGTCGTGGTCGTCCCGTGACTGGCCCGGGCAACCGTCCGCTCAAGTCGCTTTCAGACATGCTCAAGGGCAAGCAGGGTCGTTTCCGTCAGAACCTGCTGGGTAAGCGTGTGGACTACTCAGGTCGTTCGGTCATCGTTTCTGGTCCGCAGCTCAAGCTGCACCAGTGCGGTCTGCCGAAGTACATGGCCATTGAGCTGTTCAAGCCGTTCGTGATGAAGCGCCTTGTTGACCTGAGCCACGCTCAGAACATCAAGTCCGCCAAGCGCATGGTCGAGCGCGCAGTGCGCCCTGAGGTGTGGGACGTCCTCGAAGAGGTCATCGCCGAGCACCCAGTGCTGCTCAACCGTGCGCCAACGCTGCACCGTCTGGGCATCCAGGCATTCGAGCCGCAACTGATCGAAGGCAAGGCCATCCAGATCCACCCCTTGGTCTGCACCGCGTTCAACGCTGACTTCGACGGTGACCAGATGGCGGTTCACTTGCCGCTGTCTGCTGAGGCTCAGGCCGAGGCACGCATCTTGATGCTCTCGACGAACAACATCCTCAAGCCCTCTGATGGCCGCCCCGTGACCATGCCTACCCAGGACATGATCATCGGCCTGTTCTTCCTCACCGCAGAGCGCGCATCGGGCAAGGGTTCGGGTCGTGCTTTCTCAAGCACCGGTGAGGCCATCATGGCCTTCGACCGTGGCGAGATTGAGTTGCAGAGCAAGATCAAGGTCCGCCTGACTGGGGTTGTCCCGCCGGCTGAGTTTGAGGTTCCCGAAGGCTGGAACGAAGGCGACGCAGTCACCCTCGACACCACCTTGGGTCGTGCACTGTTCAACGAGGCCCTCCCGGCCAACTACCCCTACGTTGACTTCGAGGTTGGCAAGAAGCAGCTTGGTGTGATCGTTAACGATCTTGCTGAGCGCTACACCAAGGTCGAAGTGGCTGCTTCACTTGACGCGTTGAAGGACACCGGGTTCGCCTGGGCGACGTACTCAGGTGTGACGGTCTCCATCGATGACGTGGTGACGCCGGACTCCAAGAACGAAATCCTCGCGAAGTTCGACGCGTTGGCTGCCAAGGTGCAAAAGCAGTACGACACCGGTCTGATCACCGACGACGAGCGTCGCCAAGAGCTCATCGAGATCTGGACTCAGGCATCCAACGAGGTCGCCAAGGCCATGGAGGAGAACTTCGATCGGGCCAACCCGATCTTCATGATGGTCGATTCCGGCGCTAGCGGAAACATGATGCAGATGCGTCAGGTCGCGGCTATGCGTGGTCTGGTGGCAAACCCGAAGGGTGACATCATCCCGCGTCCGATCAAGTCGAACTTCCGTGAAGGCTTGTCGGTGTTGGAGTACTTCATCTCCACCCACGGTGCGCGTAAGGGTCTTGCTGACACCGCGCTGCGCACCGCTGACTCCGGCTACCTGACTCGTCGTCTCGTCGACGTGTCGCAAGACGTCATCATTCGTGAAGACGACTGTGGCACCGAGCGCGGTATGCCGAAGAAGATCGGTGTTGTGCTCGCTGATGGCAGCGTGGTCAAGGACGAAAACGCCGAGACTGCCGCCTACGCCCGCACCTCTGCTGGAGAGGTGGTTCACCCCACCACCGGTGAAGTTCTGGTCTCTGCTGGTGAAGACCTCGGCGACATCTTGATCTCTGAGCTGGTTGAGGCCGGTATCACCGAGGTCAAGGTCCGCTCGGTTCTCACCTGCGACGCCAAGACCGGCACCTGCGCCAAGTGCTACGGCCGTTCGCTGGCCACCGGCAAGCTCGTCGACATCGGTGAGGCCGTTGGCATCATCGCTGCTCAGTCGATTGGTGAGCCTGGCACGCAGCTGACGATGCGTACCTTCCACACCGGTGGTGTGGCATCGGCCGACGACATCACCCAGGGTCTGCCCCGCGTGGTTGAGTTGTTCGAGGCGCGTCAGCCCAAGGGTCGTGCGCCGATCTCAGAGTCGGCTGGTCGGGTTGCGATCGAAGACAGCGACAAGGCCAAGAAGGTCATCATCACCCCCGATGACGGTTCGGAAGCAGTCGAATACCCAGTCTCACGCCGCGCGCGTTTGCTGGTTGGCGACGGCGACCACATCGAGGTCGGTCAGCAGATCACCCAGGGCACACCTGACCCCCAAGACGTGCTGCGCATTCTCGGCGTACGTCGGGCACAGGAGCACCTGGTTGACGAGGTCCAGGCTGTGTACCGCAGCCAGGGCGTGTCGATCCACGACAAGCACATCGAGATCATCGTGCGGCAGATGCTGCGCCGGATCACGGTGATCGAGTCTGGCGACACCACCTTGCTGCCTTCCGACTTGGTTGACCGGGCTCGCTTTGAGACCGAAAACCGCCGCGTGGTTTCCGAAGGCGCCAAGCCGGCTTCTGGCCGTCCGGTGCTGATGGGCATCACCAAGGCTTCGTTGGCGACCGAGTCGTGGCTATCGGCGGCCTCCTTCCAGGAGACCACCCGAGTGCTCACCGACGCGGCCATCAACGCCAAGTCCGACTCGCTGCTGGGTCTGAAGGAGAACGTCATCATCGGTAAGTTGATCCCAGCCGGCACCGGCCTGGAGCGCTACCGCAACGTGCGAGTTGAGCCGACCGAGGAAGCCCGCGCGGCTGCCTACCAGGTCACCGGCTACAGCGACTACGGCGATGACTACTTCGGCGGAAGTTCAGCTGAGCCTGTTGCGCTCGACGACTTCGACTTCGGTTCCTACCAGAACTAAGTCACGTCTTTGGCTGTGGCCCTCGACCCTTTGGTCGGGGGCCGCAGTCGTTTTTCGGTTGGTTTCCCTGTCACAATCCGCCCATGCGAGTGGCACTGATTAGCGGATGCGGCAACCCACAAGGCATCGGCTTTGCCACGGCACGCGTGCTGTCTGAGAACGGCTGGTCCGTGGCGATGTCGGCCACCAATGAGCGGATCATGGATCGCGTTGCCCAGTTGCCTGGAGCCTTGGGGCTCACCGGTGACCTGACTGATCCCGCAGTTTCTCAACGTCATGTTGAGCAGACCGTGAGTCACTTTGGTCGACTCGACGCGCTGGTCAACAACGCCGGGATGGTCTCCTCCAGTGATCCGGCAACCTATTCGGGAGCCAGTGACGCCACGACACCCGAGGTCTGGCGGGCCTCGATGGCGCGCAATCTTGATTCAGCCTTTTTCCTCACCCGTGCTGCGCTCCCCAGGCTGAGAAAGTCGCCGGCAGGTCGAGTCGTGATGGTGTCCTCGCTGACTGGCCCGGTGATGGCCATGCAGGGTGAAGTCGCCTATGCCGCTGCAAAGGCGGGCATGGTCGGTCTCACCAAAGCACTTGCGCTCGATGAGGCGCAGCATGGGATCTGTGTGAATGCGGTCGCTCCTGGGTGGATCGAAACCTCATCCCAATCCGAATCGGAGTCCAGACATGGCCGCAAGGTGCCGATGGGGCGATCAGGCACCGCAGATGAGGTGGCTGCTGTGGTTGCGTTCTTGGCCAGCGAGCAGGCTTCCTACCTAACCGGTCAAGTGATCGTGGTCGACGGCGGGAACTCGATTGCAGAAGAGCGTGGCTGACCCACCTCGATGTGCGTTCCCCACCGCTCGTGCGTGAGAATGCTCCGGTGAATGCGACGAGGCCAACCAAGACCGATGTGCTTGTGGTCGGCGCTGGCCCGGCTGGATCATCTGCTGCCACGTGGGCGGCGCGTGCTGGGCGCGACGTCGTACTCGCCGATCAGGCGGTGTTTCCTCGCGACAAGACCTGCGGTGACGGGCTGACGCCTCGAGCAATCCATGAACTCAACCACCTTGGGCTCGGTGACTGGGTGCGCTCCCACACCGTCAATCACGGTTTGCGTGCCCACGGATTCGGACAAACGTTGCTGCTGCCATGGCCCGGGGGCAACCTGCCCGCTTACGGCTCTGCCGTGGCCAGGATGGAACTAGACAATCACCTGCGCGATACCGCGCTTGCTGCTGGAGCAGTCGGAGTGGAGGGTGCCAAAGCCATCTCCGCAAGCGTGGATGCAGGGCGCGTCACCTCGGTGACCTTCAAGTCAGGCAAAGAGACCTTCGAGATCGCCTGCAACCGACTGGTGGTGGCCGATGGTGTGCGCTCAGGTTTGGGCAAAGCACTGGGCCGCGAGTGGCACCGTGACACGGCGTACGGCGTGGCCGCGCGCTCCTATGTCACCTCTGAGATGTCCAACGACCCATGGATTAGCAGCCATCTTGAACTCCGGGGCGCAGAGGGCGAAATCCTCAGTGGATATGGCTGGATCTTCCCGCTTGGCACCGGTGAGGTGAACGTGGGCGTGGGCACGCTAGCGACCTCGAAGCGGCCTGCCGATGTGGCTCTTCGCCCGTTGATGCAGCACTACGCCGACGAACGACGTGAAGACTTCGGGCTCTCAGGACCGCTGCGGATGCCGACCAGCGCGATGTTGCCGATGGGTGGCGCGGTCTCCAATGTCGCTGGCTCAAACTGGGCGCTCATCGGGGATGCGGCTGGATGCGTCAACCCACTCAACGGTGAGGGCATCGATTACGGCCTCGAAACTGGTCGCGCAGTCGTGGGTTTACTCGATGAGGACTTGGCCTCTGCCTGGCCGACGTACCTCCAGTCGAACTATGGCGAGTCGTTCTCAATTGCCCGTCGCATGGCGGGTCTGGTGACGGTCCCTGGCTTGTTGCCTAGCTTGGGTCCGGTTGGCATGCGGTCGCGGTGGTTGATGACGCTCGCGCTGCGATGGATGGGCAACCTGGTCAGCGATGAAGACCGTGACAATGCCGCACGCGTGTGGCGTTGGGCGGGTCGGCGCTCCATCGCGTTGGACGATCGGCCCCCCTTCTCTTGACCCGGCTCGAGGGGACCTACCGACTCGCCAACACTTTGGGTCGGGGGCTTCTGGCTGCGTTGGGCACCAAGATCAGGATCAGCGGCTCGGAGAATCTGCCGAAATCTGGCCCGATGATCGTGGCGGCCAACCACATTTCGTACGTCGACTTCCTCGTCATCGGCAAGGTGGCAGCTAGCCGCGGCCGCTATGTGAGGTTTCTGGCGCGCTATGACACCTGGACTGCCTCGACGGGGTGGGCGATGAGCGGCATGGGCCACATCCCAGTCAATCGGGCCGCCCCGGCGGGCGCATTGCTTGAGGCGCGCGCTCGCCTGCGTGAGGGTGAGGTGGTGGGGCTCTTCCCCGAGGCGGGCATTTCCTACTCCTTCACGGTGCGGTCGATGATGAAGGGAGCGGCTGCTTTGTCGCGCGACACCGACATTCCAGTGATCCCGGTGGCGATGTGGGGTGCCCAGCGGATCTACACCGTCGGGATCCCTGAACCCAAGCCAGATCTAACTCGAAACCGGCTCATCGACGTGGTGGTCGGGGAGCCGATGGCCCCTCAACAGGACCTGACGGCCTTCACCTGTGCCCTGGGCGAGCGCCTCACCCAGATGCTGGAGGGCTTGCAAACACTGCCCGAACATCGGCCCCTTCAAGGGGAGCGGGCGCCGTGGTACCCCGCTCACTTGGGTGGGCATGCGCCCACTCGCGAGGAGGCTCGCGAGTTTGAGCCCATGCCCAAGAGTGCTATCGCCCCCACGTGGGGTCCCCTCTAATCGGTGCGTAGCCGAAGTCGGGCAATCTTGATCGCTCCGACCGGATCGACCACATAACTCAACCGTCTGGCTACCTTCCGAGCAGAAAGCAGGTAGGCCAACCACATTGCAAGCGGTGTGATGAGGATGAGCCCTAGCCATGGATGGTGCTCGAGAAACTGCGGCAGCCCGGTGAACTCCAAGGCCTTCAGCACGAAACCGTGGCACAGATAGACCACCAGCGACGAGGCACCCAACTTGGTGAAGAAGGTCGGGCGAGCCGGGATCAAGGTGAAGACCGCGAACGCCCCGATGGCGCCAATGGCCAACAGGCAGGCTCTGATGAGCATGGCTTGAGGCTCCGAGGTGGTGAGCATGTCGTACCGCGAGCGGTAGTAGAGCCATTCGGTGGAGAAGAAGTAGTCGTTGGCGGCCGCCAAGGCGAATAACCCTGCCAGCGCCGTAAGGCCGATGGTGCGGGCTTTGGTGGTGCGCAAGGCCTCGAAGTGCTCAGGGCGCATCCGCAGGCCGATAACGAAAAACGGCATCAGACCCAGCACCCGCGATAGGTCAAAGACATCGACCCCGCGGGCGCCAGTGATGATGGAGATGACGACCGCAGCGAAGATCGACCAACGCATCCGTTTGAGCGCCGGGGTCAGCATCCGCCAGAAAAACATCGCCGAGAGGTACCACATCGGCCAGTGCGGGTTGATCCAAATCCTGCGGATATCTTCGCCACCCACATAAATGCGGAAGGCGCTCATCAAGCCCTCAAAGACCAGGTAGGGGATCAAGACGGTCCGCACCAGGTTCCACACCCGCGACCGGGTCCACTCAAAGGAACGCGAGAGGTAGCCCGTGATGATTACGAAGGCTGGGATGTGCCAGTAGTAGACGAAGTCGTAGAGCCAGTCGATGAAGAACGGTCGG
>CALMMO010000160.1 GCA_937868455.1 uncultured Marmoricola sp. | reverse complement strand
CGATTCCAAGCGGATCTATCTGCTCAAGCGCGAATTGGCTGAGATGCGTCGGGCGATCCATCCGCTACGCGAGCCTGTCTTTCGCTTCACCACTGGTGCTGTGCGGGGACTTGATCCTGAGGCCGGTCCCTATTTCCGCGATGTCGCGGACCACTTGAGTCGTGTGGCCGAAACTGTTGACTCGCTCGACCAACTGCTCTCCACGGCCTTTGAGGCTCACTTGGCCGCGATCTCGATCCGTCAAAACGATGACATGCGCAAGATATCGGCCATCGTCGGGATGATTGCTGCACCCACATTGATCGCCGGCATTTATGGGATGAACTTCAACCACATGCCCGAACTTCACTGGGTGTTCGGCTACCCGATGTCGCTGCTGCTCATGGCTCTGAGTGCCGCTGGCATCTGGGTGGCTTCCAAGCGTGCTGGGTGGCTTTAAGTCGCTGCGATTGCGCCACTGACGAGCGCGGCGATGAGGCCTAAGCCTAGGACGACGCGGTAAGGAACGAACGAGACGATCGAGTGGCCCGCGACGAATTTGAGGAGCCAGGCCACTGCGGCGTACGCGACCACGAAACTCACGGCTGTGCCTACGAGCGTCGGGCCAAGCCCAACTCCCCCACCGAGTGCGTCTTTGAGTTCGTAAAGGCCAGCCGCAGTGAGTGCGGGAATTGAGAGGAAGAAGCTCAGGCGAGTCGCCGAGACCCGGTCAAGGTTGCGGAACAAACCAGCCGACATCGTGGCTCCCGAGCGCGAGACTCCTGGCACCAACGCGATGCATTGGGCCAAGCCGATCACCAGTGCATCGCTCATCCTTAGGTCGCGCTCTGTGCGCTCCTGAGTGCCCCGGCGCTCGGCGATCCACATCACCGCACTCCAGGCGATGAGTGCGATGGCGACAACCCAAAGAGAGCGCAGCGGGCCTTTGATCAGGTCCTTTCCAGCAAAGCCGACAATGCCGATCGGGATCGAACCGACAATGACGTACCAACCCATGCGGTGATCGAAGGTGCCACGCAGTTCAGGCTTAAACAGCCCGCCTACCCAGGCACTTGCGATGGCCCAGATGTCCTTGGCGAAATACAGCAACACTGCCGCGATGGCGCCCATCTGAATCACGGCGGTGAAGGCAGTGATGTGAGGGTCATCGACTTTGAGGCCCAACAACTTCTCGGCAATCGTGAGATGGCCCGTGGAGGAGACTGGTAAAAACTCAGTCAGTCCTTCGACGATGCCAAGGATGATCGCGTCGAAATAGTCCATCGTGGTTCAAGGCCTCCCAGAGTGCGCAGTTTGCGGCGCGCCGAGCCTACGCGGCGAGTCTGTCTGGCTCGCGTTCGACCCGCGGGCTAGGTTGACCGGCATGCAGCAGCGGCACCTGGGCAAGACTGGGTTGAAAGTCTCTCGATTGGGGCTAGGCACCTTGGGCTGGGCTCAGGAGACCGACGAACATGAGGCCAAGGAGGAACTCCTGACCTTCGTGGCCGCCGGAGGCACGCTGGTCGACACCGCCGCCAACTACTCCGAGGGTGAATCAGAACGCCTGTTGGGCTCGCTGCTCGGCAGCGCCGTACCTCGTGACGAAGTGGTTGTGGCCACCAAAGCCGGGATCAGTTGGCACGGTGGCGTTCGCAGGGTCGATGTCTCCCGTGCTGGTTTGCTGCGCACACTCGACGCGTCCTTGGCCAGGCTCGGGGTCGACTTCATCGACCTCTGGCAGGTGCAGCGATGGTCAGACGAGGTTCCTTTCGAGGAGACGCTCTCAGCGTTGGACTTTGCGGTCTCTAGTGGCCGAGTGGCCTACGCAGGCATCTCCAACTACAACGGCTGGCAGACCGCCCGTGCTGCGACCTGGCAAGAAGCCAACCACTCTCGAGTGCGCTTGGCGTCGACTCAGGTCGAGTACTCCTTGCTCAACCGCGATCCAGAACACGATGTCTTGGCTGCAGCTTCTGCGTGCGGCATGGGCGTCTTGGCCTGGTCGCCACTGGGACGTGGCGCCCTAACCGGCAAATATCAGCACAGCATCCCTGGAGACTCGCGGGGAGCCGATGACGAACTTGCCGCCTTCATCGCGCCCTACCTGGGCGAGCCGCATCGCGGTGTGGTCTCAGCGGTTGTTCGGGCCGCGCAGGGCCTGGGGCACACGCCCGTTGAGGTGGCGCTGGCCTGGGTGCGTGATCGCCCCGGCATGACATCCGCGATTGTGGGTGCTCGCAACGTCCACCAGTTGAAGCAGGCACTCAGTGTCGAAGACGTCACGTTGCCTCCTGAAATTGCCGCCGCACTTAACGACGCCTCGGCTCACGTCTAGTCCGCAGCTATGACCACCTCGACGCGCACTCGACGAGCGTTGCGACCTGGCGTCGAACTGGAGTTCCTCAACTACGACATCCCACGAGACTTCTCCCGCTCATTTGTGACCAGGTTCTTGGTCGAACAAGCTGAGCGTTCTGGCTGGGAACTCGATCGTGTGCGCATCGGCGCGGACGGGGTGCGCCACGTGGTCCTGCGCCGGCGCATCGTGCGCCAGCAGTGGGACTAGACCAGGTCCAGAAAGCGGTCAAACACCCGGGTGCCGAACTCCAAAGACTCCACCGGCACCCTCTCATCGACTCCGTGGAAGAGCCCGGTGAAGTCCAGGTCGGCGGGCAGGCGAAGCGGAGTGAAGCCGTAGCCTCTGATTCCCAGCGGGGCGAACTGTTTGGCGTCAGTGCCACCACTCATAAGGTACGGCGCGATCACGGCATCTGGGTCTTCTGCCGCCAGGCTGGCCACAATCGCGTCGACGAGAGGCCCAGAGAAGCGATTCTCCAGCGCCGGTTGGTGAGTCTCGCGATGCACCTCGACGCCCTCTCCGGCCAATGCGCGCACTGTCTCGAAGAAGTCATCATCGTGTCCGGGCAAGAATCGCCCGTCGACGTACGCTGAGGCCTCGCCGGGCACCACGTTGACCTTGTAGCCAGCCTTGAGCATGGTGGGGTTGCTGGTGTTGCGAATGACCGAGGCCAGCATGCGCGCGGCTGGGCCAAACTCCTCCACGAGCTCCTCAGCGTTGTCGGGTGTGGCCTCGACACCAACGACCTCCCCCACTGATGCCAACAGCACTTTCATGGGGTCTGTCAGGTGAACTGGCCATGTGTGGCGGCCAATGCGGGCGACTGCCTCAGCGATCCGAGTGACTGCGTTGTCGCGGTGGCGCATCGAGCCATGACCGGCCGTGCCCTTGGCAGTGAGCCGCATCCAGGCCATGCCCTTCTCAGCTGCTTCGATCAGGTAAATCCGCTGGTCGCGCACCATCACGCTGAAGCCGCCGACCTCACCCACTGCGAGTTTGGCTCCCTCGAAGAACTCGGGGCGGTGATCAACGAGTTGTCGAGCACCCTTGCTGCCACCGGCCTCTTCATCGGCAGTGAAGCACAGCAGGATTGGCCGCTTGGGAACAGCACCAGCCTGCGCTCGCGCTCGGACCACGGACAGCAACATGGCGTCGAAGTCCTTCATGTCGACCGCTCCGCGGCCCCACACCATGCCGTCACGAATCTCGCCAGAGAAGGGATGCACCTGCCATTCGTGTGCCTGGGCGGGTACGACATCGAGGTGGCCGTGAATCAGGAGTGGTTCGCCTTCGTCACCGCCCCAACGTGCCATGACATTGGCGCGACCTGGTACTCCCTCCCAGATCTCTGACTCGATGCCGACATCGTCGAGGAGTTGTGCGACGTACTCCGCGGCAAGGCGCTCCCCGGGGCCATCGTCACTGCCATCGTTTGAGGTGTCGATGCGGATCAAATCCGAGCACAGCTGGGCAACCTCAAGGCTGGGGTCATAGCTTTGGTCGATTGGCATGTGCCACATCTTGCCCTAGTGCGATGGTCAAGGGGCCGTGGTCAAACTGTGGTGTCCGAGGGGGGACTTGAACCCCCACCCCCTATACGGGGACTAGCACCTCAAGCTAGCGCGTCTGCCTATTCCGCCACCCGGACGAGTGGGACCAACCCGCAGGGCTGATCAGCACGGGAACGATAGCAAAGATCTTGCGCACCTTTCACACTGGTACCACTTTGGGCTACCAACTGTTGGGCAGTGGGCTACCAACCGCTGGGCAGTGGGCGACCTTCGTGGAACCCGGCGGCTGACTGCAGACCCACCACCGCACGCTCGGTGAATTCGCTCAGGCTGGCCGCTCCTGCGTAGGTGCACGATGAGCGCACGCCAGCACAGATGAGATCAATGAGGTCCTCGACGCCTGGACGTGCTGGGTCTAGATACATCCGCGAAGACGAGATCCCTTCCTCGTAGAGGCCCTTGCGTGCTTGCTCGAAAGTGTCGTCGCTGGCGGTTCGGTGGGCGACTGCGCGGGCAGACGCCATCCCGAAACTTTCCTTGTATCTGCGCCCATCGGCATCGACGTGCAAGTCACCTGGTGACTCATAGGTGCCGGCAAACCAGGAGCCGATCATCACTTGCGAGGCACCGGCGGCAAGGGCAAGGGCAACGTCTCGCGGATGCCTGACTCCCCCATCGGCCCACACGTGTCCACCGTGTTTGGCGGCTTCTTCAGCGCACGCCATAACTGCTGTGAACTGGGGGCGGCCAACTCCGGTCATCATCCGGGTCGTGCACATGGCACCCGGACCGACGCCGACCTTCACAATGTCAGCCCCGGCCTGGATGAGGTCGCGGGTGCCTGCGGCAGAGACCACGTTTCCGGCGATCACGGGCACATCGACGCCAGCGCGTCGTACGGCGGCCAGAGCGGCCAGCATTCGATCTTGGTGGCCATGAGCCGTGTCGACCACCAGGGCGTCCACTCCCATCTGCGCCAGCGTGCGGGCCTTGCCCTCGACATCGCCGTTCACACCGATCGCGGCCGCAAGGCGTAGACGGCCTTGGCCGTCGAGGGCTGGGGCGTACAGCGTTGAGCGCAGTGCCCCGATCTTGGTGAAGACCCCCACAAGAGCGCCATCGTGGGAGACAACTGGCGCCAGCCGGTGTCGGCTCGCAGCCAAAACATCGAAGGCCTTACGCGCGTCCACACCTGAGGGCAAGGTGATGAGTTCGGTGGTCATCACGCGAGCCAGTTGGGTGAATCTGTCGACGCCAGCACAGTCGGCCTCGGTCACGATTCCGACTGGTCGCCCGCCATCAACGACCATGAGAGCGGCATGGGCGCGCTTGTGGAGCAGCGCCATCGCGTCGCCGACAGTGGCCTGTGAAGGCAACGTGAGTGCTGTGTCGTAGATCGGATCTGCACCCTTGACGGTGGAGACCACCGACTCGACGACATCGAGCGGGATGTCTTGAGGGATGACCGCCATCGCCCCTCGACGTGCGACGGTTTCAGCCATGCGTCGACCACTGACCGCAGTCATGTTGGCAACGACGAGCGGGATCGTGGTGCCCGTGCCATCACTTGTGCTCAAGTCGACGTCGTAACGGCTGCCCACTGAACTGTGTTGGGGAACCATGAAAACGTCGTCGTAGGTGAGATCAACGGTGGGCTCGCGGCCATCTAAGAACTGCACAGGTCAGAATCTACCCATGCACAACATCGAGGACGTGTCTGCTGATCTCATGCGTGATCGCGCGCGGGCCGCGTTTGTCCAGGCATTTGGCGTCGAACCCGCACACATTGGCCGCGCCCCGGGGCGGGTCAATCTGATCGGCGAACATGTTGATTACAACGGCGGACGGTGCCTGCCGATCGCGCTGACCCACGCCACCTGGGCG
>CALMMO010000159.1 GCA_937868455.1 uncultured Marmoricola sp. | reverse complement strand
CTCCGGTGCGACTGGAGGTTGTCGAAGACATCGACGAACGAGTGCTGCAACTGTTGATTTCCGAACTCGAGATCACCGAGGAAGAGGTCTTCCGTCTGCCCGGCCCGCTCGACCTTCGCGGACTTCACGACGTCGCTGACTTGGACTTTGAAGATCTGAAGTACCCCAGCTTCTTGCCCGGCACACACCGCCAACTCGCTCCAGTTGAGTCGGCCTCACCAGTGGATGTGTTCGGAGCATTGCAGCGCGCCGACGTACTGCTGCATCACCCCTACGACTCCTTTGCCACTTCGGTGCAACGCTTCGTCGAGCAGGCCGCGGCAGACCCGCACGTGCTGGCGATTAAGCAGACGCTGTATCGCACCTCGGGCAACTCCCCAATCATCGATGCCCTTGTCGATGCGGCAGAGGCCGGCAAGCAGGTGCTCGTGATCGTCGAGATCAAGGCACGCTTCGACGAGCAGGCCAACATCGCCTGGGCTCGCAAACTTGAACAGTCGGGCTGCCATGTCGTCTATGGACAGGTGGGCCTGAAGACCCACTGCAAGTTGTCGATGGTGGTGCGCGAGGAGCCTGAGGGCCTACGTCGCTACACCCACATTGGCACCGGCAACTACAACCCCAAAACCGCGCGGCTCTACGAAGATCTGGGGCTCCTCACCACCGATGAGGCCATCGGTGAGGATGTTGCGCACCTGTTCAACAACCTCTCCGGTTACTCCCGCAATGCCTCCTATGACCAACTCCTCGTCGCCCCCGACTCGGTGCGAGATGGCCTGATGGAACGCATCGACACCGAGATCGCGAATCACGCGGCGGGGCTGCCTGCCGGCATCAAGATCAAAGCCAACGCCGTCGTGGATGAGCTGCTCATCGACGCGCTCTACCGCGCCTCACAAGCCGGCGTCGCAGTCGATCTATTGGTACGAGGCATTTGCGCACTGCGTCCTGGAGTTCCTGGCCTATCGGAAACGATTCGAGTGCACTCGATTCTGGGCCGGTTCCTCGAGCACAGCCGCATCTACTGGTTCGCCAACGGCGGCACCCCCAAGGTCTACATTGGCTCAGCTGACCTGATGCACCGCAACCTCGACCGCCGCGTCGAAGTCCTCGTGCCCTTGCCAAGTGAAACCATCACCGACCGCACCACCTCGATCCTCGACACCGCGTTTGCCCCCTCAACTCAAGCCTGGGTGCTCGACGCTGAGGGCGAATGGGCCCGTGAAGCAGGCACATCCTCAGCCCCCACTGACGATCTCCAAGAGATCCTCATTGGGCGCCATCACCGGCATAGGTAGGCGGGCCTTGCGGCCCGGTGCAAGGATCGCCTCACACCACAAACGCCGCAGCGAAGGCGTCAAGGGCGGCGTCGGAGTCGGAACTGGCGAAGGCTTCCATGCCCACAACACCGGTGTATCCGGACTCGGCGAGGGCGCGGGCCACGCGGGGGTAGTAGATCTCGCCGGTGCCGGGCTCGCAGCGCCCGGGTACGTCGGCGACTTGGATCTCACCGATGAGGCCAGCGCACTCAGTGACGAGTTCGCACAAGTTCCCTTCACCGATTTGGGCGTGGTAGAGGTCCAGGTTCATCTTCAAGTGGGGGCTGTCGACTGCGGAGACCAGGGCCTTGGTTTCGGCTGCCAGGGCAAAAGGAACCCCGGGGTGATCCACAGCGGTGTTGAGGTTTTCGATGCAAAACACGACGCCTTCGCTTTCGCCTAGTGCGGCGATTCGACTCAGGGTGTGGATGGCTCGATCCCACATCGCGGTTGTCACCGAGGCGACAGGGCGCACGGGGAGGCCGCCCTCTCCGAGCCCGGTTCCGTGCAAGTTGAGGTTGGGGCTCCCCAAAACTCGCGAAGCCTTGATCGAGTCGGCTGCGGTGCGAAGGAGTGCCTCGATGCCGTCGTCTTCGGTCAGATTGCCTTCGACGTACCCCGTCATTGAGGTGAAGTGTGCCCCGGTGGCGGCAAGGGCTGGGAGGTCGTGGCGAGTCCAGTCCCAGATCTCGACCGCGAAGCCGCGCTCGTGGATGTGGCGCACTCGTTCGATGATGGGCCGGTCGGTGAAGACCATCTCGGCGCACACGGCCAAGGTGAAAGGAGAAGTCATCGCAGGCCTCACATTTGCTAGAAGGTAAGGACAATCTTGCCCTTCATGCACAGACATGGCGACCTGGAGTTTCACCATGATTGAATCAGGGTGTAGAAACTTGCATATGGCCCAGGCTGCACCCGATCCCGACATCGTCGCGTGTGGCGCGGTGATCGTGCACGAAGGCTCCGTCTTGTTGGTGCACCGACCGCGCTACGACGATTGGGCATTCCCCAAGGGCAAGCAAGATCCTGGCGAGCACTACACCGTCACCGCTGTGCGCGAGGTGCTTGAAGAGACTGGGGTTGAGGTTCGACTGGGGTTGCCGCTGTCCAGCCAGGCATACGTGCAAGCAGACGGCCGCACCAAGATCGTTCATTACTGGATGGGTCATGTCGTTGGTGACCCAGACGTTTCGTCGTACGTCGCCAACAGTGAGATCGACAAGGTGTGCTGGGTGCCCCTCAATATGGCCCAAGCTCAATTGACCTACGCCATGGACCGCACGTTGATTGACGAGGCGGAGGTGGCTCGTCACCACCCCACGACACCCTTGATTGTGTTGCGGCATGCGAAAGCACGCAGTCGCAAGCGTTGGTCGGGCGATGACCGCGGACGCCCTCTCACACCCATTGGCGAACGCCAGGCGCTAGCCCTCAGGCCAGTCCTGGCGGCGTACGCCGTGAGCAGGGTGATCACCTCCAGCAGCACCCGATGCGCTGACACGGTCTTGCCTTATGCCCACGAGCACGTCACGGGCATCAAGGCCACCCCGAGACTCTCGGAGGAGAACATCGACGCCAAGTGGCTGCGCAAGTGGCTCAAGCACACGATGAAGGATGCGGAGCCGACCGTGGTGTGCTCACACCGCCCGGTCCTGCCCCAGCTCTATGAAGCACTTCAGCTCGATGCGAGCACCCAACGGCACGACGCAGTTGGCCTGGCCCCAGCCGAACTCTTGGTAGTTCACCACGTCGGTCGCGACATCATTGCGACCGAACGTCATCACGTCGCGTACTAAACGCGCGTAGCTGCCACTTTGTGAACGTCGTCACAACGGCGGTTGAGCGCCACCCACTTGGCAAGCACCGTTCACCGATCGTTCACCACTTGCGAGTCGTTCGGTCACTTCTCCTACCTAGCTTCTGGTTCGTCAGAGGTACGACAGGTCGCAAACAGAGGCACCCCCGGCAAAGTCGCAGTGCTCATCGGCACGGGCTTGGTGCTCTTCCTCTTGACCTTCTTGGTCAACGCCGCTGCGCGCTACATCATCACTCGCTCGGAAAGGAAGTTCCGGGTATGACCGCCCTGAGCGCCCCACCCAGCCTGTCACTCACCGGTGCCCGGCTCCCACGTCAAGCAACCGTGTTGGTGGCCGTCGTTGCACTGGCCATCTCCGGGATCGTCTCGCTGATGGCCGGCTTTGGCCCGATCGTCTTCGCCTTGATCGCAGGGCTGCTCTTCCTGATCGCGTTGCCGGCCTGGTCGCTGGCTGTGGAGAACCGTCGTTCGGCCGTCGACAGGTTGATGACTGGCCTGGTCTGGAGCGCTTTCGGCATTGCTTTGACGCCGTTGGTGTCGTTGCTCTAAACCGTGGTGCGCAAGGGCGCAGCAGAGATCACTGGCACGTTCTTGAGTTACTCGTTCTTCCGCACCTCACTTGATCAGCCGGTCGGGATCTATCACGCGATCATGGGCACGCTCTTGATCACTCTCTTTGCCGCCCTGATCTCAGTGCCAGTGGGGATTTTCGCTGCGATTTACCTCGTGGAGTACGGCAAGGGGAACAAGTTGGCCCAGGGAGTCACGTTCCTCGTCGATGTGATGACCGGCATTCCGTCGATCGTGGCCGGCCTCTTTGCCTTCGCGATGTTCACGCTGCTCTTTGGGGCCAGTTACCGCTCTGGACTCGGCGGCTCGGTTGCGTTGTCACTGCTGATGATTCCAATCGTCGTTCGGTCCACCGAGGAGATGCTGCCCCTGGTGCCCAACGACCTGCGCGAAGCCGCCTACGCGCTGGGCACGCCCAAGTGGCGCACGATCATGAAGGTCGTGGTGCCGACCGCATTGGGCGGCATCATCACCGGCGTCACCCTTGCGACCGCGCGGGTTATCGGCGAGACCGCCCCGCTCTTGCTGATCGCCGGGCTCACGGCCCGAACCAACTTCGACATCTTCAACACCCAGATGACGACCCTGCCCGTGCTGGTCTACTCACAGAAGTCACGTGGCACCCCTGAGGACCTGGCCATCGCCTGGGGCGCGGCCCTGGTGCTGGTGCTCATCGTCCTTGTCCTGAACCTGCTGGCGCGTTTCGTCGGCAAGATCTTCGCCCCCAAGACCGGTCGCTAGTCGCTAGGAGTTCCACACCGTGGCCAAGTCCATCACCACCACAGATCTCGACATCTACTACGGCGATTTTCTTGCCGTCGAGGGCGTCAACCTGACCGTGCCCGCTCGTTCGGTTACTGCCTTCATCTGACCGTCTGGCTGTGGCAAGTCGACCGTGCTTCGCTCGCTCAACCGCATGCACGAGGTCATCGCAGGTGCCCATGTGAAGGGCACCGTCACCGTTGATGGCCAGTCGTTGTACGCCCCCGAGGTCGACCCGGTCGTCGTACGACGTCAAATCGGCATGGTCTTTCAGCGACCCAACCCGTTCCCAACGATGTCGATCTACGAAAACGTCTTGGCAGGCAACCGACTCAACGCCAAGCGGATGAAGAAGTCCGAGGCCGACGCCATCGTGGAGCGCTCGCTCAAGGGTGCGAACTTGTGGAACGAGGTCAAAGACCGACTCAACAAGCCAGGCATGGGGCTTTCAGGAGGTCAGCAACAGCGGTTGTGCATCGCTCGTGCGATCGCGGTGGAGCCATCGGTGTTGCTGATGGACGAACCGTGCTCAGCACTCGACCCGATCTCGACCTCGGCGATCGAAGATCTGATTCACGAACTCAAAGAGGAGTTCACGATCGTGATCGTGACTCACAACATGCAGCAGGCTGCACGTGTGTCAGATCAGACTGCGTTCTTCAACCTCGCCGCGACGGGCAAGCCCGGCAAACTGATCGAGATGAACCCCACTCGCAAAATCTTCTCAGCGCCTGATGAGGAAGCCACCGAGGCCTACATCTCGGGCCGCTTCGGCTAATCCACACCCAGGGAGCCGGTGAGGTAGCCCAACACCTCATCGCGCATCCGGGTCGTGAGGGAACCTTCCTCGTCGACGAGGTGGACGGTGAGCACGCTGTGGGGGTAATTCACGTGCTTGGCAAAGAAGCCTGGCGCGCCCTCGTGGTTCGCTGCGCTGTCAGGGAGTTCGCGGGCCACAAACCTCTCCCCCAGGGCTTGGGAGTACGCCGCAAACCGCTCGGCCCGACAGATCTGGTCTCCGGCAAAGCGATAGGCCCGCACCTGGAGGTTCTCGGCCTCCAGCCGAGCACGTACGGCGGCGAGTTCGGCCGGTGATGACTCCAACGCAGCTGGCGCATCCAGCGGGAGCGACGGCTGCGAAACCACAGCCGCGAGCACCGAGGACTCCACCATCATGGTCAGCGCAAAGTTGCCGGTCAGACACATCCCGACGACGCCCACGCCTGGTCCGCCGCATTCGGCGTGCGCCAGGTTGGCCAGCGCCC
>CALMMO010000158.1 GCA_937868455.1 uncultured Marmoricola sp. | reverse complement strand
TGTGAAGCGGCTGAAGGTGGCGTCACCTGCGACGAAGATCCAGTCGATGTAGGTGCGAGCCTTGGGGTAGTCACACGAGTTGGACTCGCTGCCACCCAGCGGTGAAACCAGGTTGGCTTGGATAGTCAGCGGGCAGTAGGCCTTTTGCTTGTCGTTGAAGTCGCCGGTGAAGAACACAGGCAGGCCGGTCGCGCGCAACTTCTTGATGAAGTCGATCTCGATGCGGATTGCCTTGGCCCGCCACTTAGCCGAATCATGGTACTGGCGTACTGTGGCTGGGTTGTGCACGTTGACGAAGTAGACCTCACGACCGGCCAGAGCGGGGTAACGGCCGCCCTCCTTGAAGCGAAGCTTGACCCAGGGCATTCGGCGCACGTTGCCCCGGAAGTAGGGGACGCCAATGGTGCCGGCCTCGACGAAGTCGAAGGTGTTGGCACGCCAAATCACTGAGTTGTCAGAGTCACTATCGGCAGCCACGGGGTAGATGCCATATGTCGAGCGTGCGGTCTGCAAGAACAGCTGGCGCTGGGGCTTCTGGAACTCCTGGAGCCCAACGAAGTCGACTTTGGCTCGCTTGAAGACAGCCAAAGCCGCACGCAGGCGACTGGCGTAATTGCCTCGGTGGCTGGCGCCCAACACGTTGAATGTGCCGACGTTGAAGCCCTTGTTGCCAAACAGGTAGCCCGAGGGCACTGGCTTGCCAGCGTGAGAGGCCAACCAGGCACGCGGCTCTGGGTCGGTGGTGTCATCGTTGCTGATCTGGAAATAGAGGTTGGCAGGTTTGCCCACCTTGCAGGTCGGATCGACGCCGGCAGCACCGGCATGGCCGATCACTTCACCAGAGAGCACCACATCGCCCGCCTTGACGCTCAAGTCGCGCAGGCTGCCATAGACAGTGGTCAGGTCGTCGCGGCCCTCAGTCACGACACGAATCAGGCGGCCACCTGCCCAGGCGACATCGTTGTCGATCTCGATGCGACCAGGGGTCGAAGCCAGCACATCAGCACCGCACTTGGTGGCGATGTTGACACCCATGGGGGACGCGGTTGCCATGATGGGAGCGGGGGTTGCTGAAGTCTCGGAGACGATGTCAGTCGGGGTTGCAGCCTCAGTCGGGGTTGCAGCCTCAGTGGGGGTCGCTGTCGGGTCAGCAGGCGGGGTGGCCATCGTGCCCGTCGAGTTGAGACTCGGGTCGTTGGGCATCGTCGTCGTCGTGGTCATCCGCAGTGCGCTTGCGCCAGCCAGCGGGTAGACAACGTTGGGTGGGGTCACGGCAGGGCGGCTCTTGGCGGAGGGGCCAGCAGATGCCGCCTCGACGGGAACCAAGAGCCCAGAGGAGGCCGCAAGGGCACCCGAAATGGAAAGAACAGCAACCAAACGGCCAGGCGCCGTACGTTTGCTAGAGGGCCTTGTCGCCCTGTCAGTCAACTTCAGTGCGTCGGTCTTACTCATGAACCAGTACGTCCTCGGTGCAGACAGTTGTAAGCATTTTGTGATCTAACGGCCCAGTATGCCAAGCAAGGCCGCAATAGGGAAACCCACGCCCTAGTGGCATGGACCACTAGGGCGTCAAGAAGGGCTAGTTGGTGCTACCGAGGTGAGTGCGAGCAATGATCATGGGGTGATCTGACAACAACATCTCTTGTGTGGACTTGTCTTTGATGTAGGTACTGAAGGCCATGTTGCCAGCGCCGAAGATCCAGTCAATGCCGATTTGGTAGGGGAGCACACAGGGAGTTCCGCCTCCACCCGATGCGCTGACCATCAGGCCGTCTCCAGTGAGGGGGCACACAGCCTTTTCCTTGTCATTGAAGTCGCCGGTCAGGAAAACCGGGACCCCAGTGGCTTTGAGCTTGGTGACCAGCGCACGTTCTGCGGCGATCGCGGCTGCTCGCCACTGCGATTGGTCGCCGCGGTCAGGCAACGTCGCAGGGTTGTGCACGTTGATGAAGTAGGCCGTTTTGCCGGTTGCCTTCTCTCGCAACAGAACCCATGGCATATTGCGCAGGTTGCCGCTGAAATAGGGCACCTTGAACGTGCCGCCTTGCACGAACCCGAAGGTTGCTTGGCGCCACAAGATGGAGTTGTCAGTGTCGACGCCGCCATCGAAGGGGAAGAACGTGTAGCTGCTCTTCATCCGACTGTAGAAGGCCGCGCGCTGCTCGCGTTGCATTTCTTGTACGCCGATGACGTCGGCCTTCATCGCGCTCCATTTGTCGACAACAGGCCCCACGCGTTCAGCTGCGGGGGCGTATTTGGCGCTGTTGCGGGTGTGGCTCGCGCCGAGAACGTTGAAGCTCACGAGGGTGAAGCCACCGTGGTTGAGCAGTCGTCCGCCCGGCAAGGGGTGGCCCACGTTTGTGCCCAGCCATGAAGTGGGGTTAACCCAAGCTTCGAGGTTGTCGTGCACGATGACTCGCAGCTGGCAGCCCTTGGCTCGCCCCAGGTTTCCGACCGTGCCGATTTGTTGCCCTGAGGTGACGATTTGTCCAGTCTTGACGGTCGTGGACGCCATGTATGCGAACTGGGTGCGGATGCCATCAGTGTTGGCAGTGACCTTCACCAGGTTCGGGCCTGCCCATGCGTAGTTGGTGGTCACCTCCACGACACCTGGATGGGTGGCGTAAACCGGTCGCCCACAGGTGGTGTTGAACTCTGTGCCGTCGTGGCCGCGAGTCGATGCGGTGCGCGCCTTGAAGGTGCGTTGGTCGACGTACCCGCGCGGAGTGAAGGGCATCATCACGTTAGGTGAGTGAGCGCCACGATTGTCTGGCGTGTACGTCGCGGCAGCACTAGCCGCTGCTTGAGAGAGTACGGCTGCCAATGCCGTGATGAGTGCAGCGACTGCACGGCTGCCTAGCGGCGCAAGCATCTTCGTCATTTCCACACTTCCCCGTTGTGGAACGCCAAGGTGGCGTCGGTTTTGGTTGTGACTCACCAGCCCAGACCAGGCTTCTGGAAGCCTCCAAGAAACCTGAGCTGCGACGGCGTGTCGCTGTTGACTTCACAGGAGTGTGTCGCATTTTCCCAATGATGTACACCTTTCACACAAATATTCTTTTATCACTTCAGCAACACGCGACTCATAAGCTTGCAAATTACATAGATGTAACTAATGTGCGCGCCGAATTTCGCCACCATGGAGGCGTGTGTGTGGGCCGAAAAGGAAGTGAAGGGTGCCCCAGGCCAGAGTCGAACTGGCGACCTTTCGCTTAGGAGGCGGCTGCTCTATCCACTGAGCTACTGGGGCAGGTGCGCAATCTTGCCAGGTCCGCGGAGTGGCTGCGTCCCTGTGGTCTTGGTTAGCCGCGACACAGGCTTTGGGCTTTTGAGGCCCTGCGGCGCACAATGGAGATTCAATCAATCCGGGTACTGGTTGCCCGCGGGGTAATCAAGAGGTCCTCTCATTGAGTGAAGTGCGCACTGGCCGCCGGTTCTTCCGGCGCCCCCATCCTTGGTTTCGCGGCATCTTGATCATGCTTTTGTCGCTCTCACTGGTGACTTTGGGTGTGAGTGGCTACCTGCTCTATCTGCAAGGCAACATCACCACAATCGACACCAGCAATGACCACCTCGTGTCCGAAGACCCCACCGAGTCGGCCGCTCCGACACACCCAATGAACGTGCTCGTTCTGGGCTCTGACACCCGCAAGGGCAAGGGCAACCATGTTGCCGGGTCTACCCCTGGGCTCTCTGACACCGCCATCATTTTGCATTTGTCTGCCGATCGCACTCGTGCCTATGGCGTCAGCATTCCTCGAGACGCCATGGTCGAGCGGCCTGCATGCCGCACCCCAGGTGGCCGTGTTAACGCTGGTGGTCTGTCGATGTTCAATGAGGCGTACGTCGTGGGTGGACCGGCCTGCACGATGAAGACGGTCGAATCGATCACGCATATCCGCATGGAGCACGTGATGGTCATTGACTTCAACGGGTTCAGGCACATGGTCGATGCACTCAATGGCGTGCGCATGTGTGTGCCGATGCAAGTTGACGATTACGTCGGCAACATTCACCTGAAGGCTGGCACCTACAACATGGACGGCAAGACCGCCCTTGACTATGTGCGGGTGCGACACAACCTGTCGCCTAACGGCGACATCGGCCGCATGAAGCGTCAGCAAGCCTTCATTGCCGCGATGATCAAGAAACTGGTCAGCGTTGACACACTGACGAACCCGATCGCGTTGAACAGCTTCTTGACTGCTGCGACTCGGTCGCTGACCACTGATGAGAACTTCAATGTCACCTCGATGGCAGTCATTGCCAAGCAACTCAAAGACATTGGGCTAGACAAGGTCCAATTCATCACCGTGCCGTTCCAGGCCTACGCCCCTGACCCCAACCGTCTCCAGATCTCGGCCGACGCCGAGTTGCTGTGGCAGCGACTCAAGAGTGATGAGCCGATTGGTCGTCGCTACGGCGGCGAAGCAGTGAAGGCCTCAGATGGGGTCAAGGGCGATAAGGATGCGACGGCCAAGCAGAAAGCTCGTCGGGCCGCGATGGCTGCAGCCAATGGGCTTTGCTACCAGCCCTAGGCTCCCGATCACATGGTCTGACTTGACCCTCGCGCTTGCCAGTCAGTCTCGGGCACCATAAAGCGGCTGAGGTACGACCTGATGACCTCAACGCCATCGGTGAGAATCTGAGCGTCGCCACTTTGGTCTGACTCATAGGCAACCTGGAGCACGCGGTCACCGATCTCGATGGCCAACCGCAGTGCAGCTGGTGGGATGTCGGGCTTGAGGAGGTTGAAGGCTAGTCCGAGCTCTTGGAGTGCGGCAGCTTGAGCAACGATGTGTTCTCGCACGTAGTCCATCACTGCAGCGTTGGTGCGCCCACGCAGATAGATCTCCACGAATGCTGGTCGCCGACTCAGCACCTTGATGTAAGCGTTGAGAACCGTGCTGACGATGCCGGTAATCGTCGCGGTCTTGAGGTGATAAGCGTCGAGGTCGACTTGGACCTGGTGGGTCATCTCAGCCATATCGCGCTCCGCGAGGGCTAAGAGAACAGCTTCCTTGTCGGCGAAGTACTGGTAGAGCGAGGCAACTGGCATCTGAGCGTCGGCGGCGATTGAACGGGTGGTGACCGCCTCCACGCCATCGCGTAGCACGACGCCTGCAGCGGCATCCAAAATCGTTTCCACGCGTCGTCGTGATCTTGCCTGGGTGGGCACGCGGCGTCGCGGATCTGGACCGCCCCCCGCCGGGGTGTCTGCGTCGCTTAGCCGTGCCATGGAGGCAGTCTAGGGTCGCGATCCAACGACAAACCCGACGAAAGACAGATCTCGGATACCGAGCATTTGGTCGTTATCGTCTCGTTATCTACGATGTGCGGGTGAGGATCGCGCTGACAGGTGGGACCGGGGTCATTGGCCTCCGGACGATTCCTGCGCTGATTCAGGCAAGTCACGAGGTCGTGGTCCTGGTGCGATCCGAAGCCAAAGCACGTGTGGTGCACGACTTGGGTGCCAAGGCAGTCATTGGCGATCTTTTTAGCGGCGATGACCTCCGCACACTGTTTGACGGTGCCGATGTTGCGATCAATCTGGCCACTCATATCCCTGTCGGGCTGGCCGCAGCGATCCCCGGCGCTTGGCGGGCTAACGACCTGATCCGCACGAAGGGTGTGGCTGGAATCTGTGAGGCCGCGCAGCAAAGCGGGGTGCAGCGTTTGATCCAAGAGAGCGTGAGTTACCTCTACGCCGACGCCGGAACCGATTGGATCAACGAAGACAGCGCACTCGATATCACGGCGGTCACCGAACCGATGGCCATGGCAGAGTCGCAAGTCGCGAGCTATGTGTCGCCCACGCACTCTGCGGTGGCGTTGAGATTTGGTCTCATCGTGGGTGATGACCCGATGAGTCGCTTCAATCTCAAAGCGGTGCGTTCGCGACGTCCAATTGGTCTCGGAGACCCCCAAGGATGGGCTCACGTCATCCACACTGATGATGTTGGCACGGCAGTGGCCGCCGCAGTGACGGCACCGTCGGGGGTCTACAACGTGGGGGCCGCCCCGGTGCGCCGCTCAGACTTGGTCGAGGGTTATGCCGTGGTGGCCGGAGTGAAGCCGACTGGCTTTGTCGGGCCCGTCGTACGCCGCATTGGCGGAGCACGCCTTGAGCCCCTGAGTCGCTCACTGCGTGTGTGCAACGAGCGGTTCACTGCAGCCACTGGATGGGCACCTAGACGGCCACGATTTTCACCGGACTGGTTGGCGTTGACCTCAGAAGCCAAGACGGTGCCCCAATGAGTCTCACCCCAGCCCAAGAAGACGCGGCGCGCCGGCGCAGGCTTGCCGAAATCTTTGGTGACGTCATTCCCGAACAGACCTC
>CALMMO010000157.1 GCA_937868455.1 uncultured Marmoricola sp. | reverse complement strand
CTTGCTTGACCAGGTTATACATCCGCACGGCGGCGGCCTTGTCGAGGCCGACGTACATTGCCTTGCCAGAAAATCCGCGTCCGACGAAGTGGCTGACCAGGTCGCGCGCGATGGTGCGCAGGCGTTCGGGTCGGGTGAGCAGGGTGTACTGCGTGCCAAACTCTCGCGCCAGCGCTCCCTCGGCGTCCTCATCAAGCTCGGCCGCTTCAAGCAGGGCATCGAGTTCTTCGGAGAAGTTGGCGTTGACCAGTTGCAGTTCGGGGATGCGGTTCTCGTAATAGAGCGGGACGGTGGCACCGTCCTCGATGGCGTCGCGGAAGTTATAGACGCTGACGTAGTCGCCGAACTGTGCTCGGGTCGCCTGCTCCTCACCAGCGATGAGTGGTGTGCCGGTGAATCCCATCATCGAGGCGTTGGGCAACGCGGTGCGCATGTTGAGCGCGAGGGTGTCGTACTGACTGCGGTGCGCCTCGTCGGTGATGACGATGATGTCGGAGCGATCTGAGAGCACCGGCATCTGGCGCTCGGTTTTGGAGGGCTGGAACTTCTGGATCAGCGTGAACACATAGCGGTGGTCGGCGGCTAGCAATTCGCGCAGGTGGGCGATGGAGTCGGCGTGCACCTTCGCCTCAGGCGGGATCGCTCCGGCGTCGGCGAACTCTCCGTGGAGTTGAATGTCGAGTTCGGTGCGGTCGGTGACCATCACGAAAGTCCACTTGCCCGCGACCTGCCTGAGCACCTTTTGGGTGAACCACAGCATGGAGAGCGACTTGCCCGAACCTTGGGTGTGCCAAAAGACACCCAGCCGCTTGTCGTGCTCGGCGCGAGCTCGGTGCAGGTTGTCGATCGCAGCGTTGACGCCGAGGTATTGGTGCGAGCGCGCGACATTCTTGATTAGCCCGCCAGGGCGCTCAAGATAGGCGATGAAGTTTTCGAAGAGGTCGAGCAGGATCGCCGGGTCACAGGTGCCGCGCAGTGCCGTTTCGAGTGCGATTGCGCCGCGAGTGCCGGCAGCATCGATGACTTTCCAGTCGCCGAAGAACTCCCAGGGGGCGTACGTCGCCCCGACCTTGGCCTCGCTGCCGTTTGACAAAAGCACTAGTGCGTTGGGGATGAACAACTGCGGGATGGCGTCGCGATAGTCGGTCAGGTTGTCGTCGTAGGCCGACTTGACTGGCACTCCCGGCTGTTTGAACTCCATCAACACCAACGGCACCCCGTTGACGAAGAGCGCTACGTCGGGACGCCGCGTGTGCATGTCGCCGAGAACCTGCATCTGCTGCACCGCCAGCAGATCGTTGCTGGCAGGTGCTGAGAGATCCAAGAAGCGCAGGGATTCGGTGCGCTTGGCACCAGACTCATCGGTCCACTCGGCGCGATAGCCATCGCGAATCAGGTCATAGACCTCGCGGTTGGCGCGCACTCGGTCCATCACCGAGCGGTCTTTGGTGAGTGCCTCGATCGCTTCGTTGATGGCAAGGTCGGGCACGTGCTCGGGGTTGAGCCGACGCATCGCGAACCTCAGCCGATGGGTCAAAATCACCTCGTGCTGGGAGTCGCGGCCCAGCGTGCCCCCTGCCCCCAGCAGCTCAGAGGAGGCATTAACCGGGGTCCACCCCAGCTCCGCCAGCAACGCCATGCTCGGCTTCTCGACGTAATTGAACTCCGGACCCTTGGGTGTCATGAGGCCATCTCCTCCTGGCTTGAAGTTGATGAGATCAGCGCATCCAGATCGAGCGTCGACACGTCGATCTGCCCGGTGACCAGTTTGGGGAGGAGTAAGTCGCGGAGTTCGGTCAGCCTCTGGATGGAGTGCGACAAGGCGCGGATTGAGCCCAGGTTGTCGGTGAGAATTGCGTTCGCGGCATCAGCGACAGCATCCGTCGGCACGAGGACAGGGATCGAAACAAACTCGGCCCTTCCCAGTGACTTGAAGATCGCGCCATCGTTGCC
>CALMMO010000156.1 GCA_937868455.1 uncultured Marmoricola sp. | reverse complement strand
CCGTGGCTGGTTGCGCCAATCGTGTGCATGCCGTTCATCATCAAGCAGGTCGCCTACCTATATCGCGCCGGTGCATCTGCCGCGACCGGTGGTGACCACAAGTGAGCAAACTTGACGTCGATCTCAGCTCAGATCAGCACCTTGCTCGTCGTAAGAAGGCGATCACGGTGCTCGCATGGTCGGGGCCAGGATTCTTTGGCACCTGGATCTTGATCAACACCGTCCAGGCCTTGGTGCTGGGTCGGGGCATCGGGCGGGGGAAGGTTGCCCCCTTCGACCCAGATGACATCCACGGCCACGGACTGCTCGTCGATGCCGGACTTTTCCTGGTCACGACCTTGGTTCTGGTTGCCATTATCGCCGGGTGGTACTGGATCATGTCGAGGTTGGGCCCCCTACCCGACCAGAGCGAAGATGACGGCGAATATGAGCCCCTGTATCTCGTCTACAAGCCCGGCCTGACCAAGACGCTCATGTGGTCGGCCATCGCGTGCGGCGTCGGGATCGCCGGATTAGGCGCTGCCATGCTCCCCGTCTTCTTGATCAAGTTTGGGTGGTAGGGCCAATGGATAGCGTCAGCACCGACTCGCAGACCGTCAAGAAGCATTCGAAGTTCGTTGAGGGTCCCCTCACCGCACGGGCAGATCGATTGCTCTTGGTGGGTGCAGTGCTCCTGGGCACCTGTGTGCTCAGCCCGATTGGCCTCGCGATTGTGATCTTGGCCCTCTTCCAGCTTCGTCAGGCGGTGAAGCAAGGCGAGAGTTCGCGGCCACTTTCGGTGACGATCATTGGCGTGTTCGCGCTGGTCGATGCCTGCTTCTATTTCCTCGGCTGGGGGCTTTCCTACGGCACTAGCTCCACATTCGTCATGCAGTACTTCGCCAACGGGTTCGGCCGGTTGGTCGACGGCGGCTACTACGTCGGTTACAACACCACGTGGATCGGCGCCTCCGGGGCGTCAGGCGAAAATGCGTGGGGCCTGTTGTGCGTCCTAGCGATCTTCCCCGCCAGAGTCGTGGCGGCCTGGGGCTTCCTAAAGATGAAGCGGTGGGGCTACCACTTCACCATCATCACCACGTGGGCTTACATGGCGGCGTCGTTGGGCTACCTGATCAACATCAGCACCGACTTTGACACCCGCTTTGCCACCACCGAGTTCGGCATTTACGGGTGGTGGTTCTTCAACATTTGGTACGCCACGGCGTTCGTGATGATCCCCTGGCTCTACATGTTGAACCCGAAGCGCTGGAATCGCTAAGACTGCCCGCAACCCATCTCAGACTGATCTTGGGGGACTGAGGCTCTAAGCCCAGTCTTCCCAGGGCAACTCGCAGCGGACCTTGTCATAGGGCTCAGGGAGCAACTGCGACCCGATCCGCTCACGCACTTCGCGCAGCTTCGTGTGGTCGAGTTGCTGTTCGAACTCCTCACGCGTTTGCAGTACGTCGCAATAGGTGTGCTGGTAGCCGCCCATGGAACGTGCCAGAGCCAGGAGGCGGCGTACTCGAGAAATCATCGAACCGCCCGGTTTCGTGGGGCGGCCATAGATGCCGACGTTGAGATAAACAGTCTCGCGCGGGCTGGTGGCCGTGCCGCGCGCCCCGCCTTCGGGGTGACGTTGCAGCCCGCCCCGGTCACGCCACACGCAGGGATAAACCAACAGCGGGTAGATGCCCAACTCGGCGTCGACGTGGCGCAACAACTC
>CALMMO010000155.1 GCA_937868455.1 uncultured Marmoricola sp. | reverse complement strand
AGTCGCGATGACTGGTAAACCGCAGGCGGCCACGCTTGGCGTACCTAATCCGCAATTTCAGGACCGGTGGGGCCTGCTGCTCGGGCTGTTGACGCGCCATCTAGTTGCCTCTAAGTCGGTCACGCAGTTGCATCAGTTGCTTCTTCTCACGTGCGCTCAATGAGTCGATGCCGGAAGCAGAAATTTTGTCGAGCAACGCATCAAGGGCAGCTTGGTCAGGGTTGACTGCGCCACTAGCAGGCCACGGCCCAGTAACAACGGTTGGCGAAGCGCCTTTGGTACGTCGTGGCTTGCGCTGAGGTTTGGGCACCGACGGCACTGCCTTCAGATCACCCAGCAGTCCCAAAGCCTTGGCCAACACCGCACACAGTGCGAGGCCGAGCAGGAAGTGGAGCAGACCTGCCCAGTACCTCGTGCTGATGAAACTCAACACCTGCAATGCAACAAAGACCGCACCAATGACCCAGCCAGGAATGTTGAAGAAGAACCGTTGCTGAGGGTTGTGAGCGATGAAGGTCAACAACACCACGAACTGCAACAACGCCGGGCCATACACACTGACGTCGAGGGCCACCCCAAGGAGGCCCAAGATCAGGGTGCAGCCAAGCAAGAAGCGGGCAAACCCAAAGCGCCCGAGCGTGTGCTCCAGTTCGCGACCAAACATCCACATCACAGCCAGCGTGATGATCGTCCAGATCGAAATGCCGGGAAGCCCGAAGGGCCAGGTGATGAGCGCCCACACTCGCGCGGAGAGGAAGCCGCTCCTGCTTAGCGCAAGGGCTGACGACACCGAAGGCGCGAAGGCCTGCACCAAGATGCTGACCACGCTCAGCAAGACGAACAGCACTGTCGTGGTCACCTCGAGGGTGCCGATGCGGAACCAGTGCCCGTGAGGACCTGAGTCATTGGATTTCGAGAACGAGAAGCGATTGCTCACGGCGCACACGTTAGCCGGTGCGCGCTAGCGCATCTGCCTGCGAGTCAGCGGCGAGTGATAGACCGAGCCCACCACTTCCCCACCCAACCAGGCATTCCACCACTGCGCTTTGCTCTCCAAGGCGGCTCGGCCGTCAGCGCCAACGTCTTCGAGCAGATCGACAATCACTTCGCCCTCAGGGCTCTGATGCCAGCCACCAACGATCCGACCATCCCACCATGCGGTGGTGCCACCGTTGCCGTTGCGATCAAAGAGTTCGTTGCCGTGCTGGCCGAGATAGAAGTCTCGTTGCTTCCAACCCATCAAGGTGGGGTCGAGCACGGGCAACAGCGCTGCCCAAGGGGCAGGGGCGGCGACCGGTTCACAGTCATCGGGCAAGACATAGGCCGGGCCTGCCTCGGTGCCTACCTCGATCGCCCCAAGGTCGTGCAAGGCGCGTCGTACGACGGATTTCGTGGCGCCTAGCCACCACACGATGTCGTCTTCGGTGCCCGGGCCAAACTGAGCAAGCCAGCGACCGATCAGTTCGCGATATCCCTGCGCCTCATCAAGGACAGGCGGCACCTCGTCAAGCCAGTCAGTAGTGAGCGTCCACAGCGGACGACT
>CALMMO010000154.1 GCA_937868455.1 uncultured Marmoricola sp. | reverse complement strand
GGGACCGCGAGGACCTGCCTCGATCGAGGCGATTGCCTCGGTTACAGACAGGGTCATGCTTTGTCCTTCATAGCTGCGATGACCTCAATGCGTCGGATGGTTTCGGCGATTTCCTGGGCGAATTCGCGCCGTCGTACTCCCACGCCCTCATCGTCGTTGAGCAACCCTCGGTGCGTGGCCAAGAGCAATGCGGTCTTGTACAACTCCAGCGAGACCGACTCAGCGTTAGCCACCTTGCGCTGCAACTGCCACTGCTGGCCCACGTGCAGCGACTCGGTCAGCAAGTCGTCGGCATTGACTGGCGCATCGCCGTGGGCAGCAAGACGGTCAGCCAACACGTGATAGGCGTCGAGGAAGGGGCGCAAGATGAGTTGGGCAAGGTAGGGCCGGACGTTGGCCAAGATCTCGCCAGCCTCTTTGGCGTCAAATCCATCGTTGGCCGAGGGCGCCAAGATGCCCAACTCGGTGCGCAGTTCGGCCTCGAACTCGTTGCGACCGGGGAAGAAGAACTCGAACTTCAACAAGTCACGAAGCCTCTTGGCCTCGGTCCAGGCGATCTCGGTGGCATCGCCTTTCTCACCTGACTCCGCGGCCGCCAACATGGTGACTTCACCGATGGCCCGCTCCACCAGAATGTGGATTGCGGTGTTGCGATAGAACGCAGCCACGAGGTGCTGGTCGGGACCGATGCCCCACACCGGTTCGGTGCCCTGGTCATAAGTGACGAACACCCCCGAGGCAACCAACTCTTGGAGTGATCGGCGAATGGTGGCTCGATCGCGCAGGTTCGCTGCCCCCGCGACAGGCCACTTGCGCTTGCCGATGTAGTCAGCCAGCGGCTCCACGGTGTCGAGCACTTCAGGCAACGTCAATGCCCGGTCGGCACCAAGCATGGCCAAACACACAATCGCGGTCACCGTCACCGGAGTCGCCCGGTTGAGGCGGTGGCTCACATCAAGGGCAATGCGCTCGATGGCCTGAGGCGCCGTAAGCCCTTGGCCGATCAGTTCGTGGAAGCGATCACGCAGGCTGAAGGGCTCCCCCACACTGAGGTAGGCACGACCTAGCCTCGAGCGCTGTTGCCTAGCGAAACCGACCAGCCAGCGCAGGTTCTCTGGCGTCTTCTGATCACCGCGCGCCTCCGCAGTCATCTTCGACAACTCGTGCAGTTGGTCGTAGACAATCGAGACCGGCACCATCATCACGTCAGGGGAGTTCGACTCTTCGACAGCGTCAGTGAGGTACTTCAAAATCCCATGCACCGGCGGGCGCAACTTGCCCGTGCGGGTCCGACCACCCTCGATCGACCACGCCATGTTGCGCTTAGAGCGCACCATATGGCTGATGTAGTGGCGCAGCGTCAGCCGATACACCGGAATGTCGGTGCTCTTGCGGCGGATGAAGATGACACCAGTGCGGCTCGCGACCGACCCAATGCCCGGCAAATCAAGATTGGCTCCGCCAAAGGTGTACGTCGGGCTGAACCTCCGCGAACTCAACACATTGGGCAACACGAAGCCGTCAAGATACGACCGGTGTGAGAACGCCAAACCAAGGCTGTAGGACCGATCAAGTTCTCGCAGCGCGGCGATCTGGTCTTCATCAACCCACACGTCATAGGCCCGCAAGAACCAATCACCAAGCTGGCGCCACCGCCGGCCCAACGAATCAGACTGCGAGGCGGCCATCTCGCGCAGGTAGCCGATGGCTTCCTTGGTCACCTCCACCGGAGTGCGCCCGGCGTCTCGGGCCGCTGCCTCGAGAGCGGTTGCGAAGTGATCATCTGCCAACAACTCCGCTGCTTCGGGCGGGAGCGAGCCCAAATCATTTCTCAAGTCAGTCAAAACACTGGGCAGCTTCACCATGTCGGTGAAGATACCTGGCTTGGCGGCGCAGTGGGGCCGGGAGACGGGGTGAAAAGTCACAAGTAAACCTGTGACTTTGGCACTTTGCCGGGGAGATCTCCCCCGCAAAGCGCCAAACTTCCGGGTAAAGCAACCCGCCGACGAGCCTCTAGCCCTGGGTCACCACAGCGGATCGGCCCTCGAAGGTGACCACATCACCAACGGTCAACTGCCGGCCCCTACGGGTCTCGAGTTCACCGTTGACCTCAACAGTGCCCTGCATGAGCACCCATTTGGCGTCGGATCCGTTGTCGATGAAGTCGGCCAGCTTCAAGAACTGCCCAAGCCGAATCGACTCGTCTCGAATGTGGACCTGCACGTGCTCAGCCATGAATCACCATCGATATCGCGTGAATGATCAGACCAACGAGACCACCCACGATGGTGCCGTTGATCCGAATGAACTGTAGGTCTCGCCCGACGTGGGGTTCGATCTTCCTCGCGGCCTCGACACCATCCCAGCGCTGGACGGTGTGAGTGA
>CALMMO010000153.1 GCA_937868455.1 uncultured Marmoricola sp. | reverse complement strand
AAGCGACCACCCGCTGGCATCTCCACGTCAACCGGGTCGGCATCGCGGCGTCCCTTGGCATCCAAGAATGAGAATGCGCTGCCACTGGCGGCCACCAGACCGCCGTCGGTTCGCAAGGCGACTGCACCCAGGCCTTCGCCGACGTCGAACGAGACGCTCGACCAGTCGCCAAACTGTGCGCGGTGCACCCGGCCAGCAGTTAGATCACTCCACACCACCGTCTGCGAAAGCGCATCCCACAGCGGTCGGTCACCGACCTCGCAGCCACTGGGCACCGCGACTCGCCACTGACTCACTTGCCCATGCCTGCCGTGAGCCCGTTGACCAATTGGCGTTGGAAGATCAAATAGACGATGACCGCCGGGATCGCGCTAACCAGCGAACCCGCCATGAGCACCGGGATGTCTGTGACACGACCAGCCGAGAGCGCACCGAGACCGACGGTGATCGTGCGCTGCTCTGGGTTTTGCAAGAACAACAATCCGATGAGCAGGTCGCACCAGATCTGGATGAACTGCAGCACCATCACGGTGACCATCGCCGGCACCGCCAACGGCAGCGCAATGCGGAAGAAGACCCCGCGATAGTGGAGTCCGTCGACAATCGCGGCCTCCACGAGTTCGTCGGGCAGCGATCGGAAATAGACAGTCATCAAGAAGGTCGCGAATGGAGTGCCGAGGGCGGCGTACACCAGCACGGCACCCCAGTACGTCGTGAGCAGGTTCAACTGAGCAATGTTGGTGTAAGCCGGGATGATGATCGATTGCATGGGGATCAGCAAGGCGGCCACGATCCCAAGGAACACCACGGTTGAGCCGCGGTAATTGAGCTTGGCGAAGGCGAACCCGGCTGTGGTGCTCACAGCCACGATGATCGCGATCGAGAGGATGCACACGATCATCGAATTCATCAGTTGCTGACCCACTGGCAACTGTTCAGACAGCACTTTCCAACTCTCCAGCGAGTGACCCTCACCTGATTGGAACTGCTCGCGAGTGCGCAGCGATGAGTCGAGCATGAAATAGAAGGGGTAGAGCATCACGACCGCGCCGAGGGCCATCACCATGAAAAGCAGCACCCGCTTCGGGCGAGGCGACCGTCGGTTGCCCCTAGTCATCGGTGCGCAAGAGTCGTAGTTGCACGGCCCCAATGAAGGCCATGATCACGAAGAGCACCACACCCAAGAGTGCGCCTTCGCCAAACTCACCCTTTGCGAAGGCGGTTTGGTACACGAAGAACTCCAGCGTGGTGGTGCCATAGCCAGGACCACCGCCAGTCATCACGAAGATCAGGCTGAACAGCGCTGTGAACGCGCTGATCACGGTCATGATGAAGGCGAACTGCACGAACCGCTTCAGTTGGGGAAGCGTGATGTGCCAAAAGATGCTCAACGGTCCGGCCCCGTCGACTCGAGCGGCCTCGTGCAGCGAGGGGTCCAAGGTCGCCATCCCGGTCAAG